>JANXUL010000151.1 GCA_025356235.1 Bacteroidota bacterium | reverse complement strand
CTCAGGAACTGACCGCCAAATGTATTACTCTGCATTTCTACTTTTACAGCCGGCATACACAAAGCCTGGCCCATATGTGCCCAATGACTGAATTGACATAATACCCGGTAACTAATAAAATCAGGGTTAAGAGGACCATAAATAACATTGTCAAATACCCAGTTGCGGTAATAGAAAATGGTACCACCCATAACGAGTATGGCTAATACACAGTGGATAATATGTGACCGCAATTCTTCCAGATGATCGATAAAAGTCATCTCGGATTTTCCTGATTCCGGGTTTCTGTTAAATAAGGCCATTTCTTTCTTTGACTGTTATAAGGCGGCAAAGTTACGGGGAAGGATGACATAAAAAACATTCACTTTTGGCCCCTGAAATGATGCGTGGATTAAAAAGCAACGGTCAGCCCTTATACCTTTAGGTGCTATGGGGTTATTTCTTATAAAAGCGCTGGGAAAAAGCCACGCTATACGATAACAGCCATTACCGATAAAACGGCGGTAAGCTGTTCCTGTAATTGCCGTGCATTTTGATAAATGACCGTTTGCTGCGCGCTTCCTGCAGCCGTAGTAGAATGTTCTGCAAGGGCATTTCGTAAATAGATAAGGGGTTTTTGCAGGGCAACGGCATACCCTATTTCAATACCTACCCCAATGGCTTTGTCTGATACTTCGGCAATTAACATGTCGGAAGATTGAATATCTGCAAAAGCCTGCTGCATCATTTGTTTTTCCTCATGGGGAGAAAAACGATAGATATCAACAAAAACAAACAGGTTTGTTTGAAAACCGGCCAGTATTTGTCGGATGATGTCAATCTCGGTTTCTAAGAATTTCCTGTTACTATAACTAACGGATAGGTAGGCTTTCTTCATGATGGGGGAAAGAAGATAAGGTAGTGCAACTAAAATATCAGCGGAGGATTTTCATTTTCACCATTTCGATCCTGGTATCACTAACATTGAGTACGTCAAATTTATAATCATCAATGATGATCGTTTCTTTTTGCTTGGGAATGGTTTGATGTTCATTAATGATGTAGCCACTCAGGGTTTCAGATTCGCTTGCCGGGAATTTCATATCGTATTTTTCATTCAGGTAATCCAGTTCCATGCGGCCGCTTAAAATAAACTCATCTTCTGATAATTGTTTTTCTTCAAACTCTTCCACATCATACTCATCCTGTATCTCGCCGAATATTTCTTCAAGAACATCTTCCATAGTAACAATACCCGCAGTGCCGCCAAATTCGTCTACTACCCAGGCAATACTTTTTCTTTCTTTGGTGAATTTGCTGATCAGGTCTGTTGCACTCATACTTTCCGGAACGGCCATAATCGGGTGAAGCACTGATTGTATAGTATGTGGCTTTTTAAACAGGTCCAGTTGGTGTATATAGCCGAGTATCGAATCAATATTCTCATCAAACACCACCAGCTTACTTAATTGCGTGCTGATGAAAAGGTTTTTGGCATCCTCTATCGGGGTATTAATATCCATGCCTTCAATCTCTGTTCGGGGAACCAGGCATTGCCTGATTTTTACCATGGGCAGGCTTAATGCATTTTCAAACAATTCTGTATTCAGCTCCTGGCTATCTTCATCCTGTTCTTTGGTTTGCTGGAAAAAATGTTCCAGGTCAACTTTGGTAAATGCATCATTCCTGTCGTTTACCCGCACATTAAATATATAAGTCAATACCCATTGCGAAAAATTAACAAAAAAGTTAGTGATGGGTTGAAACAGGGTATGAAAAAATTGTGCAACCGGTGCAAAAAAACTCAGTAACAGGTCATTCTTCGCCCTGAAAATAGCTTTGGGTAAAAACTCGCCGATAATCAGAACAACAATAGAAGAGAGGAAAGTATCAAATCCAAGTTTCAGGTATTCGTTTTGAAAGTGTAAAGGATTCCACAGTGTTTTCTTTAACAAATCATGGAATAACAAACCATAGATTACTAAAAAAACATTCAGGCCAACCAGGCAGCTTCCGATAAAGCGTGCCGGGTGTTCCATAAAGTTGGATAAGATAATGCCGCTTTTCTTGCCCTGCTTTTTTTTCAACTCGATACTTAACCGGTTGGCGGTAACAAATGCAATTTCATATCCGGCGAAAAAACCGATAAGGATCAAGGTTAAGGCTATACAGATAATGGTATAGAGCTCTGTCATATAGGAAAATTAGGACAAAAAACTTGTTTCACAAGCATTAAGCTTCAGACCAGGGGCGTGAATTGTAAGTGACCGCGGGTATTACTGGCGAACCAGGCCGGGGAAATTTTATGTAAGATTCGTGCCTCTGACTTTTACGAATCACAAGTGCCCCGTAAAAACGGGGCACGTTCACCGATAAGTACACATGAGAAAATCGGCTGTGTGAGATATATACATGAAGAAAAACATAAGCAACTTTTCGATACAAAAAAAGTTACAGGACTGGAGAACATTGAATATTGAGTAAGGAATTTTGAATGATGAAATGAATCAATTATTCCCATTAGTTACTTAAAATTAACCGTACAGTTCTGACATTTCATATCTATTTTCAACAATTTCCCATCGCCTACTACAGCTGTGAATTTTGCAGGAGTATCGTTACCTAAATAGTTGCTATTTGTGCTTGTAAGTACGCCCCTAAACGTTCCGCCTGAAATGGTTCCTGAAACCCCTGTAATACCACTTCCTCCAGCAATAGCCCCCGGAATGGTAACGGCAGTTATGTTGTTACTACCATATTCATTTACTGGTGTTACATATCCGGTAACAGTAACAGCACTTAGTGTTCCAAGCGAGGTAATAGACGTTTTCTGTGCCGTATCACGCACAACCGCACTGCCATTACGGTTTGTAATAACTCCCGTAACTGTTAAGTTACTAAGCGAACCCATAGAGGTAGTGGTTACATTGGCGGGCAAAGCCAAGTGGCCTGACATGGTTGGAACCTTGAGATCGAAGGCTGCCTTTTTTTCAAAATTGCCATACACGGCACTATAGGCACCGGTAAAATCAACTGAGAAATTCTTTGTATTTTTTAAAGGGATCCTGATATCTGCATACTTATCGTCAATTTTAATAAAGCTTACTGTGCTGGCTACATTTCTTACTTTAAGGTCTGCATTGGCACCTTCTATATCTAGCGAGCCGTTAAGTTTGGTTATGCGGAAGTTGCCATAATTTTTTCTGCCGCGTATATCACCTGCATCTTCCAGTTCGTATTCATCATTGGCGCTGCGCAATACCATCTTTTTGGCGGCGGCCATTTCAATGGTAGAATTTTTACTGTCAATATCCAGGTCATCGATATTCCTGGCACTGAACCGACCATTGATAAATTCTATTTCTGCAGTTTTAATATCCCCCATATTGATATTGGAATATTTAGAG
>JANXUL010000109.1 GCA_025356235.1 Bacteroidota bacterium | reverse complement strand
GCAATCGTGGTAAGGCCTACAGGGCCGCCTTTGAATTTATCAATGATGGCAGCCAGTATGCGGTTATCCATTTCATCAAGGCCATGTTCATCCACATTCAATGCTTTTAAAGCGTGCTGGGTTATGCCCAGATCAATATTTCCATCATTTAATACCTGTGCAAAATCCCGCACTCTTCGCAGTAAACTATTGGCAATCCTGGGTGTACCGCGACTGCGGCGGGCAATTTCATTTGCAGCATCCGACGAAATGGATGTTTGCAAAATAGCGGCACTACGCTCAATGATTTTTTTCAACACTTCTGCATTGTAATATTCCAATCTGGATTTAATACCAAAACGGGATAATAAGGGAGCTGTTAATAAGCCACTCCTTGTAGTGGCACCAACAAGGGTAAATGGGTTCAGATTGATCTGGATACTGCGTGCATTCGGGCCGGTATCAATCATAATATCAATCCTGAAATCTTCCATGGCAGCATAGAGATATTCTTCAACTACCGTGCTTAGCCTGTGTATCTCATCAATAAATAATACATCGTTAGGTTGCAGGTTGGTAAGTAAACCTGCAAGATCACCTGGTTTTTCTATTACCGGTCCTGAAGTTTCCTTGATACCCACACCCAATTCATTGGCCACAATACGGCTGAGCGTTGTTTTACCCAAACCGGGCGGGCCATGAAATAAAATATGGTCCAATGCTTCTCCCCTAAGCTTCGCGGCTTTGATAAAAATCTGGAGGTTCTCGATTAATTGAGGCTGCCCTGAGAAATCATCTATCTCCCTTGGGCGTATCGTATTTTCAAACTCCTTATCGGCAGAAGTCAGATTGGTAGGCTCGCTATTCAATTTTTCATTCGACATACTGGTTCAAAACTACAAAATACTATTCATCCATACCTTTGTTACATGATACCAACCAAATCTGCTTTATTACTGGGGGCTACTGGCTTAACCGGCGGGCATTTATTGGATTTACTGCTGACTGGTGAAGTATACCATACTGTAACTATTTATGTAAGAACGTCAACAGGTATCCATCATCCAAAGTTGGTGGAAAAGATTGTTGATTATGATCATTGGCAGGAAGCTGTTGTTGCCGATGATGTGTTTTGCTGCTTGGGAACTACCATCAAAAAGGCGAAAACAAAGGAAGCTTTTACAAAAGTAGATCTTCTTTACCCCGTCAGGATAGCACAGTTGCAATTTAAAGCCAGTTCAAAAAAATTCCTGATAATTAGTGCCATGGCTGTTGCAAAAGATTCTTTCTTTTTTTACAGCCGGGTAAAAGCCGAAATGGAGGAGCAATTGCTGCAGATCGGGTATGAATCGCTGTTTATCTTCCGTCCCTCGTTTATTACCGGCAATAGAAAAGAAAACAGGGCAGGTGAAAGTATTGTCATCGGGTTGTTTACTTTAATCAATCCCTTATTGATCGGACCGTTAAGAAAATATAAGTCTGTATCTGCTAACGCCATTGCAAAAGCCATGGTTCACGAGGCACAAACCAATAACCGGGGCACACAGATATTACTTTCAGACGAGTTGAAAAGCTTCGAATAAAAAATATATTTGTATATACAAACAATAATTACTTACCTTTGTCTTATCAATGAAAACATCTGAAAGCAAATATTGTAGCTGTCTTTATTTTACTGCCAATGCTTTGGCGAGGAAAGTAGAAAAATTAGCGATAGAAAGCTGGAGGAAAATAGACCTGGCCCCCAGTCATGCATATTTGTTGAATCTGGTATTGGAAGAACCCGGTATACAGCCGGGGATGATAGCGGAGCAATTGCAGCTGACACCCAGCACCATTACCCGTTTGATTGAAAAATTGGAGGAAAAAAAACTGGTAATACGTTGTGCAGAAGGTAAGCTTACCAATGTATATCCCACCCCAAAAGCCAAAGAAATGAAGCCTTTATTAAAACAATGCATTGCTGATTTTTATGAGAAATATTCAAAAATTCTTGGCAAGGAGGAAAGTAAACAGTTTATTCAGAACATGAATACAATTGCTGATAAATTAGAGGTGTAATTTTTTTTAAGTAACTATTTGTATATACAAATATTAAATCACTAAACATAACTATCAACTGATCGAAACATAATTCCTAACCAAAAAACAACCAAATGAAATACGTAATTACCGGCGGTGCCGGAAACATTTCAAAACCCCTGGCAGTTCAATTGTTGAAAGCCGGTCACCAGGTTACCGTTATAGGCCGTAATGCAACTAACCTGAAAGAATTAACCGAAGAAGGTATCAACACTGCAATAGGTTTTGTTGAAGATGTGGATTTTCTCACAAAAACTTTCACAGGTGCTGATGCTGTTTATACAATGGTTCCACCCATTCATGCAACAACTGATTGGAAAGCGCAAATTAGTAAAATAGGACAAATTTATGCCGCAGCCTTAAAAGCCTCTGGTGTAAAATACGTGGTAAACCTTAGTAGCATTGGTGCCCATTTACCTGATGGTGTAGGTCCCGTAAGCGGTTTATACCAGGTTGAACAATCGTTGAATACATTGACAGATGTAAACATCAAACACCTGCGGCCCTCCTATTTTTATAACAACCTCCTGGCCAATATTGGAATGATTAAAGGAATGGGCATCATCGGTGGCAATTTTGCGGCAGTAGAAGGAAGATTTCCGATTGTGGCACCCGCAGATATTGCTGATGTGGCGGCAGACGAATTACTCGGTCTTTCATTTAGAGGTCACAGCATCCGCTATATAGCCAGTGATGAAGTATCTACTAACCAGATAGCTTCCGTACTTGGTACAGCTATTGGCAAACCTGACCTCGCATGGGTACAATTTACAGACGAACAGGCTTTGAGTGGTATGCTACAAGCCGGCTTACCCGAAGAAATGGCCAAAAATTATACTGAGATGAATCATTCATTGAACAGCGGCGATATGTCGGCTGATTATTTTACACATCGTCCCACTACACTGGGGAAAATCAAACTCGCAGATTTCGCAAAAACATTTGCTTCAGCATATAATGCTTAATAATGTAACAATAAAGACCGTTAACTAACCGGTCATTCTAAACAATATAATCTATAAAAATGTCAAAAAAAATCGCACTAATCACCGGTGCCAATAAAGGTATCGGTTATCAAACAGCTTTACAATTGGGTAAAGAAGGGGTTACTGTTATTGCTGCTTCCCGTAATAAAGAAAGGGGCATAAAAGCAGTAGAACAATTAAAGGCAGAGGGCATTGATGTTGAATTCCTGCAGTTAGATGTAGACATTGAAGCAGACATCAAATTTGCTTTCGATTACATTAACAACAAATACGGCAAACTGGATATACTGGTTAATAATGCAGGTATCCAGATTGAAAGCAAAGAATGGGGTATTAACAATACTGCCACCATTGATGAGAAGGCTTTGAGATACACCCTGGATACCAACTTTTTTAACGTGGTTAAACTTACCAATACATTGTTGCCCCTGATCCGTAAAAGTGAAGCCGGCCGTATTGTTAACCTGAGCAGTATTTTAGGGTCTCTTGGTTTGCACAGTGATGCAGCTTCACCTATTTACGCTTCAAAATTGTTTGCTTACGATACCTCTAAAACGGCTTTGAATTCTTATACCGTTCACCTTGCTGCAGCATTGGCAGATACCAATATCAAAGTAAACTCTGCCCATCCGGGTTGGGTAAAAACAGATATGGGTTCTGATGCCGCACCTATGGAAATAGCCGACGGTGCTAAAACATCAGTGGCCCTTTCATTATTGGGTGTTGATGGACCAAGTGGTAAATATATTCATTTGGGAGATGAGCTTCCGTGGTAATTTTAATATCGAACATTGAACAAGGAATTTCGAGTGTTGAAGTGAGAGAATGATTTCATTCTATCCAGAATCAATAAGTAAGCCGTAGGTCTGCAGATTGAATACATGTATTATATTATCATGCACAGTATCTGCGGTTTATTTTTTTTCAGGTATCAATTATTTATTGCATGTTGCATCATCCCCAACAGGATATCGGGATCGGGGCAATTGGCTAAATATTTTTCTCGCTCACTGAATTTACAAACGCCGGGATAATCCCCTTTTTTCCCTTCCATGTCAATAATTAATTGAAAATGCAGGTGCGGTGGCCAATGACCATTCTCTTTGGGTTCTCCAAAATGGGCAATTAATTCTCCTGCACTTATTTTTTTTCCTTCCTTTAAATCATTCAAATCTTTTAATGCCAGGTGGCCATATAAACTATGAAAAGTGAAATTATTTATCAGATGTGATAGAATAATGGTAGCCCCATAATCGCCATATTGATCATTAAAAGCAAAACTGTGTACCATGCCATCCAGGGGAGCAAATACATTTGTTCCTGCATCTCCCCAAATATCTATTCCTAAATGCAACCGACGGGGTTCTTCATCAGGGCTTGAGCCATTAAAGACATCGCTCCTGCTATACACTGTCCGGTGTTCATTATATCCGCCAATGCCCAGTCTTGCATTTGTCCCGTCTATTGCGGCATGGAGTTGAGAGTTAATGTAATGGCTGAACTTACCAGTATCACCGATAATATTGGCAGTCAATTCTTTATTCGTTTCTGTAAAATCCAGTAACTGGAGTTTGTGCGTTAATGCATTAAATGTTACTACAGGACAAATAGTAAGGGAAGCTTGTTGAATTATGTTTTGTAACATACCGTAAAGTTACTGCCTGTTAAAAGAATATTCGTTCCGTAATATCCATTTTTCTTCCCCCTCAAATCGCACCTCTTTTCGGTTTTTGAATACGGTTTTGCTAATCGAATAGGTATGACGTAACACTGCTTTCCGGTGATCATTCCCATCTACTCCCTTGGTTTCGGTGATAATTTGTAAAGTACCATCCGGCAATTCATGTTTTTCAGTAACAGCCGCCCCATTTATTTCAATTCCGTTTTTACTAATGATCAGGGTATCATTACCATTGGCTTTTGGTTCGTCTGGATAAACAAATGCGAAAATGATTTCATCAACTTTTGCTGTATTTAGTCCTAAAGAAATATCCACTGGCATAGTATAGGGTTTTCCAGAAGAATAGTCCAGGTATGTTAGCGTGCCTTTCCATGCACCCAAGGCAGTTTTGAAATCGTTAGCACTGACCTTGATCTTTGTTTGACTGAATGCAGCTCCATATATTAAAAACGTTATGGTTACTACTATGGATCTTATCATAATGGGTTTTAATGGTGTAACGAAAAAGCCGCTGAAAAGTTTCAGCGGCTATACAAAAACTTCTTCTTGTGCTTACTTCAACTGCTTCAATATTTCTTCAATCGCCCTGTCCAGCTGCGGGTCGCGCTTATTTATGCGGTCCTCAAAATTCATACCTACATAAATATCAGGCTCTACCCCTGTTTTCTCAATGTCTTTTCCATCGAGTGTATAACAACCCCAGCTTGGCAAACGTACAAAAGAGCCATCCACCAAACCTGCGCCACTGGTAAATATGATCCACCGGTACGTGCCGGTTCCTACAATCTTACCCAGTTTCAGCGCTTTAAACCCCTGTGAGGTCATTTCCGCATCGCTGAGCGATTGCTCATTGGTAAGGAGGATAATCGGCTTATCTGCCGGCGAAAAATTTGCCTGCGGGGCCAATTTCCCTTCACGGTATTTCCATTGCAGATAGGCACGCTGACTTAAAAATTTCAATACCTCATCATGTACATTGCCCCCTGTATTGTAACGCAGGTCGAGGATCAGCGCATCTTTTTTATAAAAATCCTGCGTCATATCAATCAGAAATTTTTCCAATTCACCTGTGCCCATATCTTTCATACAGTGGTAAGCAATGCGGGTCTTGCTTTTCTCATCCACCCTTTTTTGGTTATTGTCTATCCATTCATCATACAGGTTATTACGGAGAGTAACCTGCGGATGCACTTTTACATCAAAATTTTGCCCATTGCGGCTAAACCCAAGTTTAATTTCTTTATCGAGTGATGGTTTACCGAAATAGAAATTTCGGTCCATATCTTTATTTACTACATCATCATTTACCTTAATCAGTATATCACCGGGCCTAACATCAATTGATTTTTTATCGGCATTACTGTTCTTTACAATATATTTTACTTTATAGGGATCGGTATTTTCAAATACAATGCCTGTCTCCATCGTACGGTTTGAAAGGGTGATATTCTCTTCATCGCCATTCGATGTAAAACCCTGATGCGAAGAATTCAATTCGCCCAGCATATCACTCAATAAGGTACGCAGGTCGGATCGGTTATTCAGATAGGGTATGAATGCCTCGTATTTTTTTCGGGTGGCTTTCCAATCGAGACCATGAAATTTTTCATCGTAATAATTCTCTTCTACCTGTGCCCAGGTTTCTTCAAATATCTGTGCGAATTCTGATGCCAGGTTTCTGCGGAACGTGTTACTGATAACTACAGGGTCTACTTTATTTGCATCCAGGTTCAGTTTAAAAATATTTCCATTAAACAAGATCATTGTTTTATCTCCGCCATCAGCATAGTCAATGCCAAACACATCTACTCCGGCAATTCTTTCTGTTTTAGGATTTTCAAAAGGCTCCAATACCGTCTTCCACAGGGCAGTTCGGCCTTCGGCATGATCGCTTGTATAAAGAACAATCGTCTTTTCCCCTTTCTGTAAAACATTTAATAAAGATTGCGAACCAAAGGTTGGCCCTACCTGCTCCAACCTGTCCATAATATTTTCTGTATTGATGGAAATGGGAGTTACCACTGGTTCTTTTTTATCCGTCTTAAAAAGATCATTGTATTTGTCGCTCTTATACGGCTCATCTAATTTTTCCAAAGGCATTCGGTA
>JANXUL010000078.1 GCA_025356235.1 Bacteroidota bacterium | reverse complement strand
ACATCATGCACCACCTGGTCGTAAGCCCTTTGCATGAACGAAGAATAAATATTACAGAAAACACGTAGTCCCTGTGTAGCCATACCTGCACTCACGGTTACGGCATGCTGCTCGCAAATGCCCACATCAAAAGCGCGGTGCGGCATTTTTTCCATCATGAACTTTAAAGATGAGCCACTGGGCATGGCTGGGGTTACGCCCATGATCTTTTCGTTTTTTTCTGCCAGTTCAATCATGGTATGCCCAAATACGTCCTGGTACTTGGGTGGCTGTGGTGCCTCAATTTTTTTCTTGTAGATTTCGCCTGTTACTTTATCAAACAAGCCAGGTGCATGCCATTTTGTTTGGTCTTTTTCGGCCAATGAATATCCCTTGCCTTTTACGGTTACAATATGCAAAAGCTTAGGTCCCGGTATTTTTTTCAGGTCCTTCAGCGTATCTACCAGTTTGGTAATATTATGCCCATCTATCGGCCCAAAATACCGCAGTTGTAATGCTTCAAAAATATTACTGCTTTTCGTCACCACACTTTTCAGGCTGGCTTCCAGTTTACTGGCCATATCCCTGGTGAAGTTCTTACCCACAGGCAGTTTGCCCATCAGGTTCCAGATCTCATCCCTTACTTTATTGTAGGTAGGTGATGTGCTGATATCAGTTAAATATTCTTTCAGTGCTCCCACATTGGGGTCAATGCTCATACAGTTATCATTCAAAATAATCAGCACGTCACTATCTGATACACCGGCATGGTTCATAGCTTCGAAAGCCATTCCTGCGGTCATACTGCCATCACCAATCACGGCAACAGATTTTCGGTTCTCACCTTTGTATTTAGCTGCGATAGCCATACCCAGGGCTGCAGAAATAGACGTAGAAGAATGCCCTACTCCAAATGTATCGTACTCACTTTCACTTCTCTTTGGAAAGCCGCTAAGGCCATTGTATTTTCGGTTGGTTGCAAAATTATCCCTGCGGCCGGTAAGTATTTTATGTCCGTAAGCCTGGTGGCCGACATCCCATACCAACTGATCGTAAGGCGTATTGTAAACGTAATGTAAAGCAACAGATAACTCAACTACACCCAGGCTGGCGGCAAAATGGCCACCGTGAACACTTACCACATCAACAATGTATTGACGAAGCTCATCACAAACCTGGTGTAATTGCTTGCGGTTGAGCTTTTTTAAATCATCTGGATTATTGATGGATTGTAGTAAAGGGCCGGCGTTGATCTGCATTCAAACTAGGTTTATAGTGTAAAAATAAGCTTTTACCCTGAAGCAAAGCACTGGACTGTTTACAAGAACATACGATAAAACAGATGGTTCGGCGGTACAAAACATTAAATTCTGCCAAATAGAGGCTCATTTTGCCATTAATCAAATTTCGCAGTCTTTCAGGGCCAGTTTCATTTTATATTTGCTTCAACATGAGAAGTAAATCTTCAATATACTGGTGGTGCCAGCTGGCCGGTTGGTTCTTGTATGGGTTAACCATGGTGTTCTTCGCATATATATTCGAGAACAAAACCAATCATATCCTTTATCCGAGAATTGCCATAACCATCCTTTTCGGTCTGATTTTCACCCATTTACTGCGTGAACTGATTGTAAAGCTGGACCTTCGGCCACCCATCCAAACCCAGAAATGGTGGTTATTAACGGTAACGGTATTGGGCATTGTGGTACTTTATAACCTTGCCAATAGTGCTATTGTAGAATGGTTGCAGATGTACGACCCCAAGATCAAGGTATCTGTAGAAAAACGTTTCCTGGCCAATCTTATTCTCGATTCCCCGCTGGTATTGGTATGGGTATCCATTTATTACCTCTGGCATTATGTAGAACTAGGTACAACTACAGAGATACAGAAAGTAAAGCTGGAGAGCCTGGTAAAGGAACTGGAGTTAAAAACCATCAAATCGCATATCAACCCGCATTTTATTTTCAACGCCTTAAACAGCATCCGTGCTTTGGTAGACGAGAACCCCGAAAGGGCAAGAACGGCTATAACGGAGTTAAGCAATATCCTCCGCAGCAGCATGCAGGCCGAAAAACTGGAAACGGTTCCGTTGGAGAGGGAATTAAATATCGTAAAAGACTACCTTGCCCTTGAACATATCCGGTTTGAAGACCGTTTGCAGATTGAGTATGATATTGATGAAGACACACTTGATCAGCCCGTACCGCCCATGATGTTGCAAACTTTGGTAGAAAATGCCATCAAACACGGCATCAGCAAACAAAAAGACGGTGGACTTGTGAGGGTAATATCTGATTACAGGGATAACCATCATGAACTCATCGTACAAAATACCGGCCACCTTAACGGCAAAATCAGCAGTGTTGACGGATTTGGCATTAACAGTACCCGTAACCGGCTGGCGTTATTATTTGGTGGTAAAGCTACTTTTGACATCAGGGATAATGAGAATGACATGGTGGAAGCAAAAGTAAAAATGCCTGTGCAGGATTCTCATTCTTAACATTCTATTCATAAATTCGTGCTATGGCAATTAAGGCAATTATTATTGATGATGA
>JANXUL010000045.1 GCA_025356235.1 Bacteroidota bacterium | reverse complement strand
GATAAGCAGATCCAGTCCCAGTTGCCGCTCAGCGGAGAAGAACCTGATGTTTCAATATTGGTTTCAAAACCGGCTTCATGCAGTAAATCTGTCAAGGCGTCTAAAGAGTGGAGTAAAGGCTCACCGCCGGTGATCACTGCTAAACGGCCGGGATATTGTTGTGCCGCGGTTACCATATCAGCAATAGAAACCTGTGGGTGAAGTGAAGCATCCCAACTGTCTTTAACATCGCACCAAAAACAGCCTACATCACATCCCCCCAGCCTGATAAAATATGCTGCGCGGCCCTGGTGAAATCCTTCCCCTTGTAATGTATAAAAAGCTTCCATTACGGGTAATGGTGTAATTGTAGGTGTAACGTTCATGAAATGCAAAGATAGAATTTGAAAAATTGTGAATTTGAAAATTTGAAAATGAAGAACGAAGTAGGTTGTACACCCATTTTCAAATTGTTACATTTTCAAATTTTCAAATTGGTTTTATACGCCTGCAGTGTATTTTTTAATAACCCGGCAATCGTCATCAACCCAACACCACCGGGAACAGGTGTGATGGCTGATGCTTTGGGTGATACTTCGGAAAAGGATACATCTCCTTTGATACGGAAACCTTTTTTGGCTGTTGGGTCATCCACTCTTGTAATACCTACGTCTATAATAATGGCCCCGTCTTTTACCATATCCACTTTTACAAATTCAGGTTTACCCAATGCTGCCACAAGAATATCGGCCTGCAGGCAAATATCCTTCAGGTTCGGGGTATGTGAATGGCAGATGGTGACCGTACAGTTTCCACGCTTCAGGTTACTGCTGAGTAAAATACTCATGGGCCGGCCAACGATATTGCTGCGCCCGATAACGACAGCATGTTTTCCCTTGGTTTCTATATTAAAATGCTCAAGCATCAACATAATTCCATAGGGTGTTGCGGGAATAAAAGTGGGTAGCCCCTGCACCAGTTTGCCCGCACTGCTTGGATGAAATCCGTCTACATCTTTGCGCGGGTCAATGGCTTCAATTACTTTTTGTTCACTGATCTGTTTGGGTAGTGGTAACTGTACCAATATCCCGTCGATACCAGGATCGGCATTTAAGGAAGCGATGGCTTCTAGCAACGTTGTTTCAGCCACATCGCTGTCAAAACGTACTAAGGTTGAGGTAACCCCTACTTCTTCACAATTCTTCACTTTACTGGCCACATAGGTTTCACTTGCCCCGTTGTTTCCTACCAGGATGGCTGCTAAGTGCGGAGCACGTTTGCCAGACTGTATAATTAACTGGGTTTGCTGTAAAAGGTCTTTTTTTACCGCTGCTGAAGCGATTTTCCCATCTAATAATAACATAATCGCAAAAATATCTGAATTGGGCTTGTGGGAACTTTTTTTTTGAGAAACTTGTAAGCATCCCATCTAAGATTTGATTCTTATGGAGAGGTAAAATTAATATATTATAAACAAACATAATGTATTAATGGAAATAAATAATTTTAGTATTAATAAGCAATTAATTAAATATTACTTTTTTTGCTAATTAACTATTTTTTTGCTTTTTACGCAGCATTTTTTCCCTTAAAACGGTCTAAATACCGAGAGCGGTGTGTGAATTAATTACTTAATGAATAAACTAACATTAGTTTTTTGTTAACATTTCGTGCAATTAATTATATTCGCTCACTCAAAAGTTTATCCAAAAAACGAAAAACATGAAGAAAATTGTATCGCTGTTTACAGTGTTGCTTCTTGGCTTGTCCCTGGTAGCCACTGCACAAATCCATCCAGTTACAGGAACTGTAACTGATGCTAAGGGTGCCCCGGTCCCTTTTAGTTCTGTAATTATTAAAGGCACCAAACAAGGTGTAACGGCCGATGCAGATGGCCGATTCATTATTAAGGCCAAAACCGGAGATGTTCTGGAAGTTATGGCACAAGGTCTTTTTAAGAAGGAAGTCTCGGTAACCAATGCAACCAATGTTACAATTATCCTGGACAGGAATGAAAAGGAAACATTAGAAGAGGTAGTTGTTACGACTGCTTTTGAAATCAAAAAAAGTTCCCGTACCACACCTTACAGTGCGCAAACTATATCAGCAGATAACCTTAACCTGATTCG
>JANXUL010000042.1 GCA_025356235.1 Bacteroidota bacterium | reverse complement strand
GAAACAAAGATGAATAAACCCGCAATCCCCCCAGTAGCGCTGGTGATATATTTTTTGTGGCTGCCTGTCTTTGGATTGTACCAGTTCCAGTTCAATATGGCCCAGCAGTTTACTGAAGGCACCTGTAACCCCTGCATCTTTCGTAAGAAGTACTTTCTGCACAGATTGTTCTGTGCTATTGTTTAACAACATATCTTTTTCAGTGGTGGTGATATGATATACTTCTTTGTGAATACCTAGCAGATCATTATAAAAATCCACTGCTTTGCCCATATTACTTACGCCTATTACCGCTCCGATTACACCGCCGCAAATATGCCTGGTTTTTTTAAAAAGATCAGGCATTTCAATTACTTGGAAACGGTTTCCGTATGGATCTATAAACCAGAGTGCCTTTCTTTCATCGGGTAAATGATAGATAGCAGAAATCTGAACACCGGGTTGGGCAGCCAGGTATTCATAGGCCTTCTGTATATCGGCAGATTTGAGTTTGATGGCAAAAATACCGAGGTCGCCAATGGTTGGCAGGTCTGCTGACTTACAAGGCTTCCTTTTTTTGAACTGCCATATTTCAAATCCACCACCACCCTGCATATTCAATGAAAGAATGGCCCTGCGGTGGTGTATTTCATTACCGGTATAGCGTGTCATTAAAGAGGCTTCTGCCACATCATCAAATACCAATACATCCATGCCAAAAAGATCCCGGTAAAGGTATTTAGCATGGTCTGCATCTTCTACCCCGATGCCAACCTGTTGAATTCCGGTAATCAGTTCTTTCATGTGATGGTTTTCTTTTTGGTAAATACGAAAACAAAAAGCGGATGGTTCAACGATAATCAAGCATTTCCCGGTACCGCTGCACCATGGCTTCCTGCGAGGCGCCTTGTTTAAACATTTGTACAATGGTATAATTGGCGCGCTGAACACGCCACCAGCTGTTACCGTCGTATTTACGCGATGAAACAAGTGCGTCTTTTGAAAAAATACGATAACTGCCTTTTTCCCTGGCCCTCACTGTAATATCGTAATCTTCCATAATCTGCATGCCTGTATCAAATCCCTGAATATTTTCAAACAATTCCTTTTTGATAAATAAGGTCTGGTCGCCACCATAACAAACAAAAAGATCAAAACGTGTAAAGAAGGCATTTAGTTGTAAAATATATTTATCCGTATTAAACCGGGTACGATAGCGTCCCAAGCCAAATCCATCTGCAACTGCTTTATTGATGTCTGAACAGAAACCAGCTGGCGGAAAAGTATCCGCATGTATAAAATAGAATATGTTTCCTTTTGCCATGGATGCACCATAATTCATTTGCGCAGCGCGGCCTTTTTGGGTTGATAGCAAAGCAATGGCTCCAGCCGCTTCTGCGAGTGATAGGGTTGCATCTGTACTTCCGCCGTCTGACACAATGATTTCTGTGTCTTTGTGGGCATGAGTCTTAAGATAAGATACCAATTGCGTGATATTATCTGCTTCCTGGTAAGTGGGGATAATGATGCTGATCATAGCAATGCTTACTGTTTCCCTTTTGAGATCATATATTGATAGATCATTTCTGAGGCTCTTGCCATGGCAAGCGTTGCATTGGTATCGTCGTCAAGATTTTTTGAAAGAAAGACCAGTACATATTTTCGCCCATCCGGTAAAAAAACAATACCTGAGTCGTGGTGCACCCCAGTTATCGTTCCGGTTTTATGCGCCACTTTTACTTCTTTGGGAAGAAAGGCAGGGATTAATGTATTGTGTGTTTGGTGCAGCAATACCTTGATCATTTCATCGCAGGCCCCTTGGTTAATAATTTTGCCTTCAGCCATATTTTGAAATATCAGCATAAGGTCATAAGCGGTAGTGCTGTTATTTAATCCTTTCGCAAACGCTTTGTTATCTTCTACACCCCGCAATACCTGGATATCATTGGCACCAAGCGCACGCATGGTTTGGGTTACATTTTTTCCACCCACCATTTCAATGATGATGTTGGTGGCAAGGTTGCTGCTGGTCGTAATCATCCGGTATATCAAATCAGACAATGGAATTCTGGTTCCTGCCAGCTTATATAAATCCTGTTCACTGTCATCGGCGGGATTGAGTTGATAAACACTTGTATCTACAATACTCGTAAATTCAGTTTTTACCAATACCCTGTCTGACAGTGAGCGTTTACCTTCAGCTACCTGCTTAAACACTTCTATCATTACGGGTGTTTTCATGGTGCTGGCGGCATGAAACATTTCGTGTTCGTTCCACAAAATCGTTTCCCCGGAACTGATATCTTTATATGCCAATGCGAATACACCTTTTTGCCTGCCCAGTTCGGTCTGTATTTTCAGTAACAAATCTTTACTGTTCATAATGCCCGTTTGGCCGTAAGATGAAATACCCATAATTGCTGCTATAATAAAATAAATACATCGCTTCATTTTCTTTATCCGGTTATTTTGATGTAGCAGATAGGGTTAATAGTTCTTTAAGGTATCCTCCCCAGATAGAGGGGTTGGAATGTGTACCATGCCCGGTTGTTTTATCTGTAATGGGTAGTAAAATATATTTTCCTTTTACTACTTTTTTAATTTCCTTCTCCATCAATCCAAGTTCGGGTGGGTTTACCTGGTCGTCGGCAGAATTCACTGCAAACAAGGGTGCTTTTATTTTTGCCAGGTGAGGAGCAGGATCATAATCGCGGGATGCATCAAACTGGTAAATAAAATCATTTGCATCAAGTGATGCAAGGTATCTTTTTTCCAGGTTATCCAGCATGGTTTCGGCCAGCTCACGGGTAGGGGCAGATTTTTGCCATTGGAGTGGGCTGCTTGTCATAAAGATCATAGATGAAATGGCCCCACGCATACCCAGTTTGGGTTGTGCTGTATATTCACCCCCTTTCCATTCGGGGTCCATTTTGATAAGATCGATTGCCATTTTTCTTTGTATCCGGTTTCTGCCTGCTATTGCTACAGGCAAACTTGCCAATGGCATCAACGCATCCATAAAACCGGGGTATTGATAACCCCAAATCCATGCATGCATGCCTCCCATAGAAGTTCCCATTACCAATCGGGCATGATTTACGTGTAAATGTTCCGTTACCAGGCGATAATCAGCCAACACCATATCATCATAGGTATATTTAGGAAAACGCATATGCAGCCCATCACTCGGTTTGCTTGATTTTCCATGACCTATGCCATCGGGCAGAATAATAAAATACTTTGTCGCGTCTAATAATTGTCCGGGGCCAAAAAGCCCGCCGGCAAACATATCCGTCAAGAAATTCTTTCCGGCCCCTGTGCTGCCATGCATGATGATCACAGCATTGATTACTGTACCCTCTTTATTTAACATTGGTTTGCCGATAACCGTGTAGTGCAGGTTAAGAGACGCGAGTTTTTCGCCACTTACAAAAGAGAAATCTTTAATAAGGTAGTCACCTTCCACAGGTGTTGGGTATTTGGGCTGGGCATGGACGATGGTATTTATCAATAAACAGAGGGATACAAAAAAAATAAACCTTGAATACCTGTTATTTCCAGAAATCATATATAGCAGCATTAAAATGAATACCCGAATGGTTTTACAAAATACATAACCCTGGGCAACTTTTCGAAAATTACCGTAATAAGTTTATCAAATCAATAAAGATGCGGATATCAACGAATAGCTTTTAAATACCAGGGTGGCAGTTTGGGGATATGAGGGGAAGGGAAACGCAAAAAAACAAGTGCAGAATATGCTACGGTATTTATCCGTGCTAAAAAAAGGGTTATAGCCAGAACAGTTGTAAAAATATTTGTATTGGGCTGTCTGGATTTATTTTTTTGTTGCTGGCAATAGGGCCTTATCTGGAAGTGCCTTTTTTACAGGAAATGTTACCGTTAACACACAACCCTGACCTGGTTTTGAAATAAATTCTGCCGTTCCATCGTAAGAGGCTGCACGATTTTTTGTATTGGCTATACCGATTCCATTTTGTTTTTTACAGGTATCAAAACCAACACCATTATCTGCAATAGTTAATATGATTGATTTTTTATTTTGTAAAAGGGCAATACTAACCTCTTTTGCATTGGCATGTTTTAATATATTGCTCAGTTGTTCCTGCACTATCCTGAAAATATTCAGTTTAAATTTATTATTTACACTATCCTCTGAAAAATTTTTGGGTTCAAAAGATATTTTAACCGGGTTTACTTCCATGGTATCTTTTGTAATATTCACAATAGCTTCACAGAGGCCAAGTTCTTTTATGTTATCATTTGTTAGCCCTTTCGACAGCTTCCTGATCTCTTCAATAGCTGTGCTTGTGTACTCGGCAGACCGACTTAAAAACATACCACTGTTCTCACCGCCCCGCTTTGATAAATCAAGGTACATTTGGGAAGCACCAAGCAGCTGGTTGATGTTATCATGCAATTCCTTTCCTATATCTGACCGCTCATTATCCTTTGCGTCATCTGTAGCCTCTGTGATATTCTTTTCTTTTAGCAGCATCTCTTCCTCCAGTTTCTTTTCCAGTTTTCGTTGTATGCTTATGTCCTTTGTAGCACCAATTAAATGTATAGCAGTACCACTTTCATCTCTTATGATACTTGCCCGGCTAACCGTAAAAGCTAAAGACCCATCTTTTCGCTTGAGCATATATGTATCATTCCAGCTTTTGCCGGTAGAAGCAAGTGTTGTCAATAACCTTTTTTTAACCGTGCCTCTTTCAGGTTGCGGGAGCCACCCGATAAAATCTAAAAAGCGTATTGTATTATTTTCCGCTTTATAGCCAAATACTTCTTCAAGGCTATCACCTATATATATATTACCGGTAGTTATATCCCAGTCCCACATTACATCGTATGAAGCTTTACCAATATATTTTTTCCATTTTGAATTCTCATTCTGTGCAAGAAGAATATTTTCCGAAACAATTTTTTCCTTTTTTATATCAATATTTTTTTGCCTTTCATGTGAAAGATTGATATTTTCAAAAACAATTTTTTTCTTTTTACTATCAATATTTTTCTGCTTTGATTTGGCAATTACGATATCGCCTGCGATTTCTCTTTCCTTTTTAGTACCACTATTTTTTTGGGTAAGAATATGTAAGCTCATATCCACGATAGTAGTAATTGTCTTCTCATTGCCATTTGGTTCGTTAAAAACCGCCGAAGTCATTTCGCAGGTAATGGTTTTACCGCTTTTCTTAACCGCTGTTACCAATGCTATTGAATGTCCTTCTGTTTTTCTTTGCTTCAGCATTTTTTTAAACCCGGTTTCATTCGTCTTAAAAACAGATGCCCAGTTTTTGGTTAATAATTGCTTTTTTGAATATCCAAATAATTTGACGGCCGAGCGGTTAGCAAGCATTATCTTTTGGTCAGTAACCCTGGAAATAAGGTTAGCATGCAAAGAATTATCAAAGGCAAGTTGAAGAAGTTTATTTTCAGTTACTACAGCTGCAGGTTGTGTAGTGGCCGCTTTTTGATTTTTTTTCATATTACTTGTGAAGTACGCATTTTAAAACATCTAAGCTAATCGTCTATTGTTATACATGTCTTACATGCGACCCGATAAGACTTACATATCTTACGGTTTTCCCGGGAATAATCCGGGGAAACGTAACTGGCTGCGTCCTGTCCATGCCTCGCAGCCTGATTAAGCATAAAAAAATGGATCAAAAAGACACACCATGATTTTGACGTGTAATTTTAATTAACAAGAACAAAAAAATATCACTTATTACCCTTTAACGAAATGAGTAGTAAAAAAATGTATATGCTTTTACTCGGTTGCAAACCCAAAGGCCGGCATATTGAACAGCACGATATTTTTTTTGGTATCGGTGAGTCATTAAAAGACCTGGTACCGGATATTATTGCTTTCTGGCCCGAACCCGAGAAGATTCATATTGACGCATGGCGGGAGGTGACAGAAGCAGATGGTTATGAAGTGCGTGTAATTGAAAAAGAAACCGGGCACACGGATACTGAAGAAAAAAATATCCGCCTCTTCTTTGTTAACCTGGGTGGTTATAAGCAGAATGAGTTTGAAGAATATCATTATAAAATGCTGATCGCCGGGAGCGATAAAAGTGCTGCTATTCAAAAGGCCAAAGAATCGGCTTTTTATCGGCATACCGGTTTCAAGGGTGCCGACTCACATATTGATGATAAGTATGGGGTAGATGTAGATGACCTGTATGAAATTGAGGATATCCTTCCGGAAGGTATGAAAGAAAAATATTCGCTTAAGGTACTACCTACCCTGCATATCCAAAAAGACGAATGGCATTTAGGTTACACGAAACTGAGTAAGTGGGTTGAATAAAACCATTCTTATTTGAACTGGAACCAAATTAATGCGATAGCTGCGGCACTCATCAGCAATAGTGTTAAACCACCTGCGATATTGGCATACCGCCCATTGGTAAATTTCCCCATAACTTCTTTGTTGTTGGAAATATGCAGTATAATGGCAATCATAACCGGTGCAGTTAATCCGTATAATACAGCTGTATAAAGTAACGCCTGTATAGGGCTGATACCCAGGAAATCCATAGATAAACCAATGATCAGCGACACAATAATGGTAATGTAAAATCCTTTCGCTTCACTAAACGTTTTATCCAATCCCTTAGGCAGTGTAAATGTTTCTGCAATGATATAAGACAGTGACCCTGCCAATACAGGAATAGCCAGGAAACCTGTACCAATTACACCGCAGGCAAACAACAGATAAGTTAGTTTACCTGTTAACGGTTCTAATGCTTTTGCTGCCTGTCCTACCGTATCAATTTGCCGGATACCTGCTTTATATAATACAGCACCGGTAGTAAGTATGATAAAAAACATGACAATATTGGAAAACAGCATCCCAAAATCAACATCTTTTTTCATTTCCCCCAATACTTTTTTATTGATGATGATTTTTTTCGGACTATGGGCCAAATCTTCTGCTTCCATGGTAGCCTGCCAGAAAAATAAATAGGGTGAAATGGTTGTACCAAGTATAGCAACGAGGATTTCAAAGAATTTTTTATTGAATTGAATAGTAGGGATGAATGTATGTTTGAGAACATCTTTCCAATCGGCGTGTACAAGAAAGGGCACAATAATGTATAACAAAAGGATCATGCACAACCATTTTAGTATCGCTGCTAATTTTTGATAGGGGAATTTTATGATTGCGAAAATAAGTATCGCGGTAAATAGTACACTAAAAGCAAACACAGGCACTTGTGGAACTATCAAATTCGCTACAGCACCCATGCCCTGAATGTCTGCACCTATATTGAGGGTAATAGCCGGAAAGCTAAAAAGCATCATCAAATACAGAATGCTTTTGGGATACCTTTTTTTTAGGGTGTAGGTAAGGCCTTCGTTGGTTACCATTCCGATCCTTGCGCACATTTCCTGTATGGCTGCCATTAAAGGAAATGTAAGTAGTGCTGTCCATAAAGTTGCGAAACCAAAACCGGCACCCGCCTGGGAGTATGTGGCAATACCGGAGGGATCATCGTCACTCGCTCCCGTTACGAGGCCCGGGCCAAGTGACCGTAATTGTTTTTTTAATCTGCCAAAAAAGCCTGCTTTCACTTTCATTATATTCCGGGTAAATTGATTAACTGTAAACGGTTATTATGCTAAGATAATGTCGTATTACTTTTAAACCAACTTAAAGTTATTATATAAATGGAGGGCAAGTGCTGCTATTCTTTTACCGGTTATTTTCAACTATTTCCTTTCTATACTTGCCTGTTTTTCATTATAGTTTCGCATATAATTCTTCAGGAGTACCTGTTTTTTTTCGCTGGCCCGGGCTTTATCATTTAAATTTTTATTCGTGTTAATACCAAAAAAACGGTAAACAGGGCAATTTGAGTTGAATACAGTGCTAAGGAGGATGATTGAAATAATAAAACTGGCTATAGACAGGACTCCTGTAAAGGTTTTGGTAAAAACCAGTGCGAAAATTATTAAAGTAGCCGCTATCCTTATTACTTTGTCGGGTGTTCCTAAGTTATTTCTCATACAAAAGCAAATTAACCCCATTAAATATGGGCATCATTAATAGATACACATTTATTCAGCACATAAAGTTGTGAACCTTTGAGTTAAAGATTGTTACAAAAATTTAAGGGAATATTACATCATTCTCACATCTGCAGCTTTTCGGGGAGGGAATTATAATATATCTGTATATGACTGATCAGTAGGAGGTACTGGGGCTTGGGTAAGAATAAAATTATATTGTTACCTCATACAGCCGAAGCCTGTTTTTGAGTATTTGTATTTCGGTCTGCATATCTTTTACCTTTTGCAATAAATGCGTGATAACATCTATCCCTTCCAGGTTTATTTCCAGGTCTCCATGTAGCCTTACTATTTTTTCTGCTTCCACAAGCTGGCTTAGCGGTATACATTCTGCTTCTTCTACTTTCATCACTTCTATCAATCCAAATTCCTGTAAAGAACTAATGAACGAGATCTCGATGCCATGCTGCCGGCAAAAATTATCTATTGGTATGAATTCCTGCATTTCCATAGAAATCAGTTTTATTGTGATAATGCGGCCAGTTGGACAAATAATTCTTTTTGCTTGTCTGTCAGGTTTGTTGGTATTTGAATTTGATACGTTACATACAGGTCCCCGTATTGGCCTTCTTTTTTATATACCGGGAAGCCCTTTTCTTTTACCCTTGTTTTTGTTCCGTTTTGTGTGGCAGGTTTTATTTTTAGTTTTATTTTTCCATCCATTGTATCCACCGTTATCTCGCCGCCTAATACAGCTGTAAACAGTTCGAGGTTAACCGTTGTATAGAGATCATTACCTGCACGTTTAAATTGAGCATCATTAGCTATAGAGAAAGTAATGTACAAATCGCCATCGGGCCCCCCATTTACCCCTTTCCCTCCATACCCTTTTAATTTTATCGTTTGTCCGTTTTCTACACCGGCAGGAATAGTAATGCGTATATTTTTCCCGTTAATAGTTACTATCCTCGCCTGGGTAGTAAAGGCATCCCTAACTGTGAGTTGCAGTTCACTATTAAAATCCTGCCCTCTGAATTTTGTCTGTCTGCTTCTGCCGCCGCCGGTTGAGCCTCCAAACATAGAACCAAAAAAATCAGAAAAATCCTCTCCTTCAAATCCACCCGAAAATTGCTGGCCACCGGTATTCGCCGATCTGCCCCGGGCCTGTTTTGCTTTCTCATATTCCTCTCCATGCTCCCAGTTTTCACCATACTGATCGTATTTTTTCTTTTTTGCCGGGTCGCTCAATACTTCATTGGCCTCATTTATCTGCTGAAATTTTTTGTTGGCTTCTTTATCGTTGGGGTTTACATCAGGATGAAGTTTCCTTGCTAATTTGCGATAAGCCTTTTTAATATCTTCTTCCGTTGCATTTTTATTGACACCTAATATTTCATAATAATCAACAAATGGCATATAGCGGATTTAATTTTTGAAGCAGTATAAAAAGCAGTCTCAAGGTACCGATTTTTAGCGTTGCCATTATCAATTACCTTCCCGCTGCTATTGTAACACAAGGAAGGGCTTGTAAGAAATCTTACAAACCCTTCTTTAAAATTATTATATACTATTAATACAACGTAAATTCTACACGCCTGTTTTTCTGACGGCCGGCATCTGTTTTATTAGTAGCGATGGGTTGTGTTTTACCATAACCATCAGCTTCAATACGTCCACTGCTCGCACCTTGAGAAACCAGGTAATTTTTAACTGATGTGGCCCGGTTTTTCGAAAGTTTCATATTGGCTTCCTCAGAGCCAATGGCATCTGTATGACCAGCCAATTTAAGACTAAAACCTTTTTTCACCAGCAGTTCAGCAACCCTGGCCAGATAAGGTAAAGATCTTGAACGGATGGTTGCTTTACCAAAATCAAATTCCAGGTTATGTACAGCTTCGCTTACAATTTTTTTGTCTTCTTCCGTAATGATATACGTGTTGTTCTGTACCCTAACGATGGTATCTTTAACCGGTGGAGCGGCTACTGGCAAAGGACAACCTGCACCATCTACTTTCACACCTCTTGGTGTATTCGGACATTTATCGAAATAATCAGATACGCCATCGCCATCTGAGTCCATTTTCATCTTATTCAGATCATCACGCAAACCATTTAACTCTGCAAGGCGTTGATTATATCTTTCCTCGCTTGCGGCTAAAGAAGCACGCATTGCATCATTCTGGTCTTTCATATTCTGCGCTAACTGTGCAGGTGGGTTATGTCTGGCCAATTGTGGTTTACTTGAATTACCTAAGGAAAATTCCAAACCAATGTGCGCATAAGAAAATTTATCTCCTATATAAGGTGATTTAAAATAGCCATCTAAATTGTCTGCATCTACGTAGGCCATGGTATAACCTAAATCAAGGTTCACACCTTGTGATAAATTCGCTTTGATACCGAGGCCCACCGGAACATAAAATTCGGTAAGGCTTTTATTAGGACTGAAATTTACTGAAGTGCCCGAGTTATCAACGGTTGTAGGGTTAAAATTAACTGCTCCGCCACCTATCGTTACATATGGCTGAATAGAAGTGTGTAACTGAGACCAGTTAATGTTTCCCAGGGTAATAACGCCGCTCATACTGGTTGCCCAATGGATATCTGTTTGAAAAGATTTATATGGGCTCACCGGGGGAGCTCCTGCCCAAAGCTTATCATTATTGGCTTTCAGCGTGCCTCTCAGGAAATCGAGTTGCAAACCCAATCCGTGTGATATTTGGTATTTAATATACCCGCCATACCCTAAAGATGTCTGCCAATTTGAGAAATCATTCCTGCCGCCAGTTGCAGCAAAAGGAGCCATCGCGCCAGCGTGCAGGCCTATTGACCAGGTTCTGAATCCATCGTTACCCGTAAAGAGCGGGGGCGCAATAAGGGTAGACATACGTGTGGTCGTATCCTGTGCCATACTTCCAATAACGCAAATAAATGCGATTGAAAATACAGTTGCGGCTTTTAAAAAATTCTTTCTCATAACTTTTCTCGTATTTGTTTTTACCCATCATTAGGCAAAATTTATTTAACAAAGATCTATTTATCCGTCTTTATTATCATTACACGATTATAAAAAAGATTTACATTATTCACATATTTATTGAGAATAGTGACCATAAATAGCCATAAGTAACACTTTCTTGTTGTATTGATTATATGAAACAAGATATATACATTAATAAAGTGCCGAACTGTAAACAGTTCGGCACTTTATTAATTTTAAACATAGAATTACTATAGCAGGTAATTGATACTAGACATCAATATCGGCTATAATGGTTTTCGTCCCTGGATTACTCTTAGTAACACAATAATAATTGCAATAACCAGCAGTATATGAATAATGCCGCCGGTGCCATATCCTACAAAACCAATGGCCCAAATAATAACAAGGATAACTGCGATGGTGTACAATAAATTTCCCATAAAGTGTATTTTTTAAAGTTTAATAAAATTATTCGTATTGACTGTCTTATTCGTTATATAAATGCCTTATTTTATTATATGATTCTCACATTTTTCTGTCCAATTGTATTATTTTCTTTAAAACGTGTAATTGATTCTCACCCTCCCATCGAAATATAAGAGTGTTACCATTAAAAAAAACTCATGAATAAAACAATTGAATCATCCATCATTCATATCTTACTTTACAAAGTTTGTTTTCTTTTCCAGTCGTGCATTACACGATCCGTGACAAAAATTACATTATTTACATATTAGCAAGATCTGTATTCATCAGGCAAAATACCTTCTCAGTATCCATGCAGTTGTTTCATGCTGTTCCATCAATCCGGTAAGGAAATCAGCGCTGCCTGCATCTTTAAATTTATCGCTGCAGTCATCCACATTTTTTCGCAGCAGCTGTATAATTGTTTCATTATCTTTCAATAGCTCTTTAATCATTTCTTTGGAAGAAGGATACTTACCCGGTGACTCTTTGATAGAGGAATGCTTACTAAACTCATTCATGGTACCAATGGTTTTACTGCCGAGTTTATTAATCCGTTCAGCAATCTCATCAATAGATTCTTCCAGTTCGGTATATATCTTTTCGAAAAGTTTATGTAATTCCATAAAACTTTCCCCTGCGACGTTCCAATGGAATTTTCTGGTTTTTACATACAACATCATTTCATCCGCCAGAACAGTTGATAAAACAGCAACGACATGGCCAAGGTTCTTGTCTGAAATTCCGATATTAGGTTTCATGGATTTTTATTTATTATTTAGGAATAGTTGTTTCATCGCTGTCTGATCCGGAAAATGAACCGCCAATGGCATGCATCAAACTGGAAACCGGGCCGTTCATTTTATTAGTCCTGTCATCAATTGTATTATCATTTAATAAAGTCCCTATTTGCATACTTGCCGGCAGGTAGGGCAATACGTCATTACGGGATGCAGCCAGTATATTCTTTACATCTTCGATTGAATCTTTCGTTAGCTGCTCCCTGATTATTCTTATGGCTTCTTCGACAATGGCATTCAGTTTTGGAATCGTAAATTCTTCTGTATGACCTGAATAGGCGGATATTTTTTCAATAATTTTCTCTTTCTGGTCACTAAAGATAAATTCAGTCCAATCCGAATCGAGATCAGCATCCAGGATTGCTTTAGCACCTTCATCGGGCAGGCTGTATTTGTATAAGGCAACTAATACAACCGGAATAGCTGCCTGGCTAAACCGTTTTTCCGTTGGTTCATTTTTATCAATTATTACTTCCTGTGTATTAGCATCAATTTTTTGCAAAGGTGAATAGCCAAGGTTTTGCTGTACTGTTTGTAAGAGATTAATTGACATATATTTTCAGTTAATGATAATATCTATTATAAACAATTCCATTATATTAAGAAAAACAGATAATGTATAAAGTTGATTTCTTTACAGATAAAATTGTTACACAACTTTTGTAAATAGTTACATTATTCTCACATTTTCTTTATTTCAGTATAACACAGTTATAAATGGTCGTATTATTGTAGGGGTTGTATATAAGATTTTACAGCTTAAATCAATAACATGAAAAAAATCGTAGTTGCCCTGTTTGCCGTAAGTGCCATGGGCCTGAGTGGTTGCAGTACTTTACAATCTTTAACCAATATCCTTTCGGAAGGCGATGCTGCCAATGCCATTAAAGAGGCATTGATTATCGGCTCTAATTTTGGCGCAAATAGCCTGGCTCAAAAAGGTTCATTCAGTAAAGACATATTGTTAAAAGCCATTTTACCACAGGAAGTTCAAAAAGTAGTACAGACATTAGACAGGTTAGGCCTCACCACAGAATTAAACAGGTTTACCAATACCCTAGACAATGCTGCTATAGATGCAGCTTCTAAATCGGCTCCTATTTTTATTGATGGTATCAGGCATATGTCTATCCGTGATGCCATCGGCATTGTAAAAAATGGTGGTACTGCGGCTACGGATTATTTACGGCGTTCTGTAGGAGATAGTTTACGAGGTGCAGTAGCTCCTGTAATGAGATCAGCTTTGAATGAATACCGTATTGCCCAGGAATGGGATAAGTTAGTAGGGCCCGCTAAAATTTTACTCGGCAACAGGGCAGGACTTAACCTAAATCTCGAGAACATACTCGCAGTTATTATAACCAATGAAATGTTCAGTAAAATTGAACAACAGGAAATTTCCATACGTACAAATGCACAGGCCAGAACATCTGCAACCCTGCAACGCGTATTTGGCAAAGACTGGAATACGACTTCAACAAGATAAAACATATTATTACCGACTTAAGTATTAACCGTTTATTTTGTATTTTCAATGCTGAGCATGTATTATTACCATTTAATACCATCAGCATGGAAAAACGTTCTTTTATAAAAGGCTTGGCGCTGGCCGGGTTAAGTGCTCCTTTTTCCGGTAATGCTATGGAGAAGTGGATAGAAAAAGCAGTCCATACATCTGCCGGTCAACTTGCCGAAGATGAAAGTTTCTGGATGGGCATCAGGGGTGAATACAAACTCAAGCCCGATTATATTAATCTCGAAAATGGCTATTATAATATTCTTCCAAAAGAAATCCTGGAAAATTATATACAACATATACGTGAGGTAAATTACCAGGGGTCCTATTATATGCGCACAGTGCAGGCAGAGAATAAAAAATCAATGGCCGCTAAAGTTGCTGCTTTGGCAGGTTGTTCAGCAGAAGAACTGATACTTACACGAAACACAACCGAATCGCTCGATATGATTATTGGCGGTATTCACTGGAATGCCGGTGATGAAGCGGTAATGGCCGAACAGGATTATGGCTCGATGCTCGAAATGTTTAAACAGGTGGGTAAAAGATATGGGGTAGTAAGCAAGGTACTTTCCATTCCCAATCACCCTGCTTCTGATGAAGAAATCGTAACCCTGTATGCCAATGCCATTACTGATAAAACGCGGTTATTAATGATTTGTCATATGGTGAATATCACCGGTCAGATATTGCCAGTGCGGAAGATCTGTGATATGGCCCACAGTAAAGGTGTTGAAGTGATGGTAGATGGAGCGCATGCCATTGCCCATATACAGTTTAGTATTCCGGATCTCCATTGCGATTATTATGGTGCCAGTTTACACAAATGGCTGGCAGTACCACTTGGTGTTGGGATATTATACGTGCAGAAAGAAAAGATAAGTAAGGTCTGGCCCCTGCTGGCCGAGGGCGAAAGAAAGGAAACTGATATTTCCAGGTTAAACCATATTGGTACCCATCCTGTACATACAGATCTGGCCATTACCCATGCCATAGATTTTTACAGTAAAATAGGTGCTGAAAGAAAGGAAGCGCGTCTGCGTTTTTTACAACAATACTGGACAAGCAAAGTACGGAATATTACAAATGTAGTAGTGAATACACCCGCTGACCCTACACGTTCCTGTGGGATTGCCAATGCAGGCATTAGGGGGATGAACCCTTCTTTACTGGCAGAAACCCTGTTGAAGAAATATGGCATTTATACAGTAGCCATTGATGGTGCCAATGTTCATGGTTGCAGGATTACACCGAATGTATTTACAACAATTGCCGAATTAGATGTATTGGTTAAAGCGTTAAAAGAACTTGCGGCCTGATGAAGTGTGAATGGGCAATGGTGAATGGTGAATTGGGTTAGGTTGTAAAAACCTGTTCTCATTGACCACGCGTGATGGTGACTATTCACAAAATCAACAGAGGGTAAACTTATCAGTTAACTTCAGCGTAAGTGGAACTATTAAATTCAATACGATGGGCATTGCCTGATCTAGCTACCAGTTTACCGCCCCAGCCCTTATTTTTAAATAACCCTGTTTGCCATTCGATAGTATTGGATGATGCATGGAAGGTATAATTACCCATCTCATAATTATCCTCATCCGTTCCAAAAGCTACTTTGTATTTACCATCAGCCAGTAAAACAATATGGCCGATATACATGGTGGGGATACCCGAAAACAAATCGTATTTGCCCAGGTGAAGGTTACTGCTATTAAGCACGGTTTTTATTGAGGATGGCATTGCGGCAGCTGTTGTTGCACGCAGGCTGGCTTTATTAAGTTGCAACGTATTTTTACCTGCTGCCACTTGTACCTCATACATATTATTTTTACCCGAAATTGCTTTTACAATCTTTACTTCCCGCCATGCATTATTAATAAATGCTTCTGCTTTATCGCCTGCTTTATATGCCTGCGAAAAGCCAGCTTGCATACCAAATACAAAAATTAAAAAGCAGGCCAGGTATGTATATTTATTATTACACATTGTATATAAATTTATGTAAAATCATTAGATCAATTAACAGGTTCTTCTTTGTAAGCATATCAATTCATTTTTCATCATTCACTACTCTTGAAAAGTGGCTTTGATTGAAACCCTTCTGTTCAATGCCCTTCCTTCTTCTGTTTCATTATCTGCGATAGGGCGTTCTAATCCATAGCCAAATGTTGTAAACCTGCTGGCTTTAAGCCCTTTATTCACAAAGAACATTTTAACTGTATTGGCGCGTCTTTGCGACAGATCTTTATTATGAGCCGCACTGGCCCTACTATCCGTATGTCCTTCAATTACCAGTGTGGTATTCGGATATTCGGCCAGTATTTCATACGCTTCTGTTAATGGTTTAATAGCTGCCGGTGTTAGTTCGTCTTTGTCTGTTTTAAAGAACACCATCTTTGCCAGTTCATTAAGTTTTGCCTGTATATCCGGGCAACCGAAGTTTTCTTTAACGCCTTTCACATCTGGGCATTTATCCTTACTGTCAACTATTCCGTCACCATCCCTGTCATTTTCAGCTGGAGGTGCCGGGGGGGCAATAGGTGTTAGCAAGACAGGTGCTAATTGTAATTCTTTTTGTATGGCTGTATGTATGTGCAAAGAATCTTCCACATACCCATTACGGGTAAACTGGAGTAAATAATGATAGCCTGGCTTAACCGGAAAATTGAAGTTTCCGGTGATGCCTGTTGTAAACGTATCAACAGAGGGCTTTTCAATATTCACTGAACGCATCAGCACTTTTACACTATCCAGTCTTCGCAATGTTGTTCTGCTAAGAACCGTTCCATCTAAGTGCATAAGAAAAGGTGCGCGGGTAAACGTATAAATATCATCGCTGCCTAACCGGTTACTACTGAAGAAGCCTTTGTTTTTTTCACTATTGTATATAATACCAAAATCATCGAAAGGAGAATTAACAGGATAACCCAGGTTTACCGGTACTTTCCAACTATTATTTTCATACGTTGTTTTATACAGGTCATGCCATTTGTGCAGGCTGCTTACGATTACTATCA
>JANXUL010000316.1 GCA_025356235.1 Bacteroidota bacterium | reverse complement strand
CCCTCATGCAAAATGGTTTGTGGCACATACGCACCAATACAACAGGTGGTGGCGATCAACCCCTCATGGTATTTTTCAATCAGCTCTTTGTCTATCCTCGGGTATTTGCTGTACATGCCTTCGATAAAACCCAGGGAAGTTAGTTTTACCAGGTTTTGGTACCCGATTTTATTCTTGGCCAGTAATACCTGGTGATAGCGATTATCTTTTACATCTTTTGTAAAAGATTTGGCATGCCTGTCTTTTACTACATAAAATTCGCAACCTACGATGGGTTTCACTACTGGTTCGGTAATATCTTTTCCATTGGCATCCTTACCAACCACTTTGGTATTTTTCCATGCCTGGCTCACAAAATCGAATGCCCCAAACATATTGCCGTGATCGGTAATGGCCAATGCCGGCATTTGGTTTTTGATAGCTTTTTTATACAAGCCACCTATAGCCGCTGCACCATCAAGCAGTGAGTATTGGGTATGGACGTGAAGATGCGAGAATTTGGGCATGAGTGTTTGGCGTTTGGTGTTCGGAGTTGGTTCAAACCAAACCCGAAACAAGTAACAAATATCGTTAGTTACAAGATGCGTGAGCAGATACAATTTTCCACAACCTCAAACCCCAAACTTCAAACCCCAAACTTTCAGACTTATCCACATTCCCCTGTTTACGCTTATCAAAATGATAAAGTTATTCAACCGCATGCGGGCTTTAGTTTCTGCACCTTAACTTGCCAAAACTGATATTATGAAAATACACGGCCTTACGATAGGATTATGCAGCCTGATGGTTTTAACCAGTTGCCGGTCAATCAATAAATTGTCGGTTAAGGATAGTGCTGCGGCTAATACCAGATTGACTAAAAAATCGAATTCTCCTGCCAAAAGGGAATTTCTTGACCAGATTGAGGTAACGCCCGGATCGGTGGTAAACCCTTATCACAATACGGCAACCACCCCAACAAAAAAAAAGGAGCCTGTTACCCGAACCACCACGCGCACAGATACAAAGCCTGACGGGCAAATGACCACAGTTAACATAGAGACAGCAAACATGTTGCAATTGAAATATGCGATCATCATGGATGCTACGGTAGAAAAACTAACGAATATCCCGCTTTTAGAAGTGATTGATAAATGGTGGGGAACTAAATATTGTATGGGGGGAAGTACCGATAACTGCATAGACTGTTCTGCTTTTACCCAGATTATTATGCGGGATGTATATCAGCAGAATTTACCCAGAACAGCGCAGGAACAGTTCAACACTGCTGACAGAATAGAGTTGGAAGACCTTCGCGAGGGAGACCTTATTTTTTTTAATACCGGTGGAAAAGATATTTCACATGTAGGGGTTTACCTGCTCAATAATAAGTTCGTACATGCTGCAACCAGCGGCGGTGTGATGATCAGTGATTTGAATGATATCTATTGGCAGACAAAATATAGAGGGGCTGGAAGGATGGGAAAATAGTTAAAGGTTCCATCATAAATGATTTTTATGGCGTTACCTGTTTGCTTTTTATTTTAACGCCTCATTCTTTTCATCCTTTTCAAGAGGTTATCATATAACTGCCCGGCATCCGGTGTGAGTTTCCAGTAAAAAACACCGGCAATCATTATCAACGAAAATATGCCTCCGCGAAGAATAATACCCACCCAGCCGTGGATATCTTTCATCAGAAAAAAGCAAAGGCAATAGGCACTTACACCAAGAATAAGTGAATACAATGTTTTTAATGTGAAAGGCTGCATACTAAATTTCCTGCGAAGAAATTCGAACCGGATGAAATTATAAACACTATACGCTGTTAATTCTGCAAATGCAGAACCGATGATTCCGTAATTTTTTATAAGATAGTAGGTTAGGGGCAACCTGAGGGCCAGTAAAGTAACACCACTATAAAAATCGAACCGCCAGAAAGTAGAGGTATTGATCACCATGGCATTCAGGCCGGTACCTGCATCTATAATACGAACCATGCCAAGTATAAAAAGAACGCCCAGCCCATCGGCATACTCTTTTTGTATGGTTAGTACCAACATACCATCTTTTAC
>JANXUL010000304.1 GCA_025356235.1 Bacteroidota bacterium | reverse complement strand
CCTGCGGGGAAATACAACCGGTTTACAAAAGGTGTTTCGCCACTATAACCGGGGCCATGCACGGCTGCACTGGCCCAGTCTTTTTCGCCAACATATTCCAAGATGTCTATCTCGCCAATATCAGGCCAGCGGCCTGCTCCCAGCATCCACCATGCCGGCCATAGCCCTGTGCCTTCAGTTAATTTAATACGTGCCGATGCTGTGCCGTACATAAATTCAACCTTGGCCCGCGTATCAATCCTTCCTGAAATAAAATCAAATTTTTTACCCTCTTTGGTTACGAATCCAGGTGAAAAACGGGGCTGCAATACCAATGCGCCATTTGCCGCACCCACCGCATCGGCACCATGTGTAATGTATATGGTATTGGAAGAATCTACATAAGCCTGTTGCTCATTGTTAACCGTACTGCCTGTTACCCGTACATTCCATTTTGACCTGTCGAGGCTTTCTGCTGAAAAATCATCAAAAAAAATAATGGTGCCATTATCTTTTGATACCATGTTTTTAGTAACCGGCGCGCATTGCAAACCCATAAGTAATGATAACAGCAGTGCGGGGAAGAACAAATGGGAGCGTCTGAAATGATTCATAAGAAAATTTATTTTAGTGCCTATCGAAAAAGAACAATCAGGAATGTATATTATTTCCCAGGTTTATGTGTTTCTTAGCTTTCTTTTGAAATAATTTTTGGTCTAACCATTTTACCAGGTAGGCACTACCCACACCTATGGCTGCCCCTGCCAGTACATCACTAGGATAATGTTCTCCCAGGTATAACCTGGAATACCCAACACTCGAAGCCCATAGGTAAGCAGGTACCGTAATATACCATTTATGAAAACGTATACTCAGCGTGGCAGCAGTGTTAAAGGAAAGTGAGGTATGTGCCGAAGGCAAAGACAAACCGGTTTCACTGGTTTCATAAGGATGTACCAATCCCGGATAAGTAATATAAGGCCTCGGCCTGTTAATAATGTATTTCACCGTTTCTGTTACGGCCACCACTATCAGTTTTTCTGCAATATGCCGTACAATCAACCCGCGGGTACTGTCGGATTTAAAATAGTCGTATGCCATCAGCCCCCCCTGTACGCCAATAGTAATGGGGTAAGCAGAATTGGTAACACCTATCCAAACAGAGGAAACAGGGTTAGCCGGATTGATCTTACGTAACAGGTTAATATCTGCGTTCTGCGAATAGGTTACGCAGCTTACTATTATTAAAAGGATAAATGATACTGCTCTTTTGATCATTTGAAGGTGTATATATTGATATCTTATAAATATATATCTAAAAGAAATCATTAATTGATAAATTTATTTTTATCAAACTGTAACCCGCCACTCAAATGGAAGTATACACCCACACTTTGAATAGAAAATCTATAAAGAATAAATTGCAGAAACTTTTGTAACATTATCCCATACCATTAGATTTTATGAAACAACTCTCCTGTATAACCTTGGTAATAGCACTTACTAGTAGCTGTTATGGACAGGTAAATAATACAGCACAGGTTGAAGGACGGGTAATAGATACTTCAAAACTGGGTGTAGAAAATGTAAATGTCCTTTTATTAAACCAACGAGACAGCCTGCTGGTCAAATTGAGTATCACCAATGCTACCGGCTATTTTTTTATAAAGGGGATGAAACCTGGTAATTATCTTTTAGCAATATCTAAAGTAGGATATAGTAAACAATACCTGCCGCTGACTATTGAGGAAACCAAAGTAGTTGTACCCCCGGTTATTTTATTGAATGAAGTGAAAGAGCTCCTCTCTGTTACCGTAACCTCACGCAGGCCATTGGTAGAACAAACGGCCGATAAGATTATTTACAATGTAGAAAGTGATCCCCAGGCTTTTGCAGAAACGGCCATTGATCTATTACGTAAAACGCCCATGGTAACGGTTGATGGACAGGGGAATGTTCAGCTGAATGAACAAAACAGTTTTAAAGTTTTCCTGAATGGCAGAGAGACCAGCATGTTTACGCATAATGTAAATGAAGCATTAAGAGGTTTTCCCGGGGGACTGATCAAAAAAATAGAAGTGATCAGTAATCCGTCGGCTAAATACGATGGAGAAGGAGTGGGTGGTATTATCAATATTGTTACCAAAAAGAAAGTGGCTGGTTACAACGGAACCCTTAGCGCGGCTGCTGCAACGGCGGATGGTTCAAGCACAATAAACAGGTTATTAAATCTAAAGTATGGAAAGTTTGGCATAAGCAGTTACCTGCTTACATCGGGGTATAAAGATCAAAAAAGCAGATCCTTTGAAGAAATTGAATCACGGAACTGGGTTTCTTATTTTAAACGTATGTCAAACGGTAATGCAGTTTCCAACAACGATTCTAAATCTGGCAACCTGGAACTGAGCTATGAAGTGGATAGTTTTCATACAGTGAGTTCCTATGTTTTGCTGGGTAGCAGGGCCGATAAAGTGGATGGTACCATGCAGTTTGGTCTGATATCATCTAATAGGATCGATACCGTAAAAAGTATCTATACCTCGTTTGCCGATAATGATTATTCCTACTTTAATGCAGGCCTGGATTATGTTCAAAAATTCAAAGGAAATGCAGAAAAAGAATTCAGTATCCGGTTGAACGGCGATTTTGGAACCGACAATACGTATTCAACCAGTACACAGAATAGTTTGTCTTTAAACCGTTTTATCGTAAACGAAAGTAAAGCACTTAGCCGCGAATACACTGTACAAACAGATTTTATACAACCCCTTGCAAAAGGAAGTAAACTGGAATTGGGTGCTAAAGCGATCCTGCGAAAAGCAACATCAGATTATCAAAGTTTATTCAAGTATAATGCGTCAGTTAGCTTTAAAGTGAACCTGCCCAATACTGATTATTTCAGCTACCACCAGGATGTATATAGTTTGTATGCAAGCACGCGCTTCAATGTGGGCAAATTCGTTTTCCGCACCGGGCTGAGAATGGAGCAAACCGTGTTAAACAGCGATTTTCTGAATGCTGCCGTTAAAGTAGATCAAAGCTATACAAGCTTGCTTCCTAACGTACAGGTAACCGCCAAAGGAAAAAAAGGGCAAACCCTGGTTTTCAGTTATAGTGTGCGGTTGGCACGCCCGTATATCTGGAGCCTGAATCCTTTTGTAAATAATGCAGATTCGCTCAATGTAAGCAAAGGCAATCCTGCTTTGCAACCGCAAATATTTCATTCATTGTCATTGCAGTACCGATTTACTTCCGGCAAGACTTTTTTTAGTATAGGCTTATCCAATAATTTTAGTAACGACCGTATCATTCAGTTTTCATCTTTCAATAATAGTACAGGTGTTATTTCAAGCTCACCCATTAATATTGGAAAAAATAATCAGACAGTATTTAGTATGAGTATTAATGCAAAACCCAACCGCCGGTGGGAAATTAATACAGATGCGTGGCTGGCTTACGATATTATTCAGCAAACCAAAGTCCCGGGGTCATTAAAAAATAATGGGTTTTCGGGTAATGGGCTTCTGAACAGCAGTTACCAGATTACCAGAAAATTATCAGCTTCGGTTACTGCAGGTTGTAACCTTCCGGCACCTACGCTCCAGATCAATTACCCGGTATATATATATTATGGAATGGGAGTGAATTATAAACTCATGAAAGATAAACTAGCAATCACACTCTCAGCCAGGAATCTCCTGAACAGGGAAGATAGTATGCCCACAAATATTTTTGAAGACAATAATTATAAACGCACTACTGCAACATCGTACCCCGATCGAATAGTAAAATGCAGTATAACCTGGAGTTTCGGTAAGCTCAGCGAGAATGTTTCAAGGAAAAGAGGCGTTACCAATGATGACCTGCTGGGTAAATAAAATGTATGCCCTCATTGATTCATGCACTTGTTATTGAAATGATTGGGAATACTTCTTTTCTTACATTGATTTCTAAGATTTTAATGAATAGATATCTACCTGAACACCAGCGAAAACTAATTGCACAAATACCACAAAAATAGATCCCTATGATTAAGTTAGTTAGTATATCCTTTGCCATTATCTGTTTTCAACAGGTTCCTGCTCAGACAAACCGGCAAAAAGATATTTCTGCCATCAGGGCGGCACGTAAGGCTTCAAACGAAGCTATTGCCCGGCACGATATAGAAGCTACTGCTAAATACTGGTGGGATGAATTTATAAGCATAGGTGGTAATGGCGGCAGTACTATTGGAAGGGATTCTGCTACGGTACGTTATAAAAGACAATTTGAGAATACCCCCGGACTTACGTACATACGTACGCCAAAAAATATAATTATCAGTGATGCAGATACACTTGCTTTTGAAACAGGCAAATGGGTTGGCTTAAAAACAAAAGAGATACATCCTGAATGGATAGGAGGAAATTACTCGGCCATGTGGTGGAAACGTGCCGGTACCTGGAAGCTGCGATCTGAACTTTTTGTTAGTTTGCAGCATTATTAATGGATGCTCAATCAGGAGATGTTATTTGGTAAGCTGTCTTTTAAAAAAGGCCCACGCTTCTACATGTACATCAATATCATTGGGATAATCATGCTTCCCGCCAATTACTTTTAACAGCACCACTTCGGGTTTGCCTTTGGCCGAAAAAGTATACCGTTCAATGGTTCTGCCATCTGCAGGGTCTGTATCTGGAAGAAGTTCTTTTACAGGTTCCCCCTGGTACCCGTCAAGATTCGACCAATAATGAAAGGTGTTTTCAGTAGAACGAACGGTTCCAAGTACTACACCGGGTATCACCACTTCGCCACCATTGTAAGGGTTCACAGGATCTGCCGTTCCGTTTATAATCATTACAGGAACAGGAACCCTGGCTTCGGTGCAATCCATATTGGCACTATCAGGCAGGTTGGCAATGATGGCAGTGATGGCCCTGAATTTCTGCGGCATGGTAAGTGCCAGTTTATAAGCCATATGTCCGCCACCAGAAGTGCCCACAGCAAATACTTGTTGGGTATTGATATGATAATTTTTAGCAAAATAACTGATCATCCCATTAAAAAAACTGTTCTCATCAATATTCTCCAGGTTGGCGGCAGCATTGGATGCTTTGCGGCATTCATTCCAGTATTTTTTATAACCATCCGGATAAACCAGCAACAGGTTTTCACTGTGAGATTGTTCTTCCAGTTTGGCGGTCCTTCGCAGCATGTCTTCACCTTTACCGCCCGACCCATGCAACACAAATACAAGGCTGCCCCCCGTTTTGCTGATTTGCGGGTTGGTGAAATGAAACACACGGTAATGGCCGTCTATTAATAATGAATCATGAATTAGTTGCGACTGGATGTTGATTGAATAAAGCAGGGTAACGCAAACGATGGAAATAAATTTCATCAGGATTATTTTAATGCAATGTAATCAAACAGGCAAGCAATATTGTGTTTTACAGGGATCTAATTTATGAGGTTGCTGATAGGAGATATCTTCTTGTGGCAAGTTGCTGGTAATTTTTGATAGGCTGACTGCTCTGGTATAATTATTTGATTATGATTCATTTAAAATCCGGCACCTTTTTTCTATAACACTTGGCATAACCCTTTTAATAGAGTTTGGCACGCAATTGGCGAGTAATAAAGTAACTATAACTTTTAAATTAATTGTTATGAAAAAGAATATAATTATCGTGTTATTGTTAGTAATGGCTGGCTTAATTAGTTCTGAAATCAATGCACAACCGCCATGGGCACCCGCATGGGGCAAAAGAAGGAAAGAGCAGCAGGAATATTATTATTATCCACGCGCCAATGTATATTATAGTCCGGGTACCCGGCAGTACAGCTATCCACGAAATGGTGTTTGGGTAAGTGTATCTACTCCCAATTTCGATTTTTCTATTTCAAATATGCCACGCCAGGTAGTTTACAGCGACAGGCCGGAAGTTTGGTTACAAAACCGGGATCATGTTAACCAGTATCACGGTATGTACCACGACGACAGGTATTATAATACAGGTTATTATAATGATGGCCGCGGTAAGAAGTATAAAAAACATAAACACCACTATGACGACGATGATGACGATGACGATTAGTAGCTGAGTTACATTCTTCTTTTATCATAAAAGAGACATTCTGTTTGTAAAGACGACATGTCTTTTTTTTGTAGAGTATGGGCAAGCCGATGCACCACCTGAAGATCAAACGGGGCCTCAAAAACCGGCTTGCAGATCTGCGGCAGTAATGGAACAGGAAACATGAAGGGCATCCAACACTCGACTGTGTGATGTAACCAGTTATATGCGTTAAAATATTTGGCAGCAATACAGTTTAAAACATGCAGTATGGAGAAAAATAAAACTAATCTTCACATCCATTAACCAAAGTCCAGCCATACCAAATGATTATCAGGGTTTTATATAAAAGGGTATCATTTGGAAAATAATAATTCGATTCTATTCTGTATTAGCAGCGCCACATTATATGAATACATGTATAATACTACCCACTATCGTTAGCCGTAAAAGATAAATACACGTGTCACAGGTTTGTTTATTATCTTAATGATCGTTTGAATTAATAACTAACTAACTAACTATAATGAAAAATACTATCCGTATCGCAAAAAAAATTATAGCATTGGCTTCTTTTTTCGCCTGCACTGAGATGCCGGCACAGTCAGCTTCTTCAGCAGATTCCCTACGAATATTTAGGGGAATGAACTGGCGTAATATCGGTCCTAACCGTGGTGGCCGTTCATTAGGTATTGCCGGCAGTGCCAAACGCAAACTGGAATATTATTTTGGTGCAGTAGGTGGAGGGTTATGGAAAACAACGGATGGCGGGTTTAGCTGGCTACCCGTAACGGATGGCCAGATTACCAGTTCTTCCGTTGGAGCAGTAGCGGTTTCGGTATCGAATCCTGATATCGTTTATATTGGCACTGGCGAAACAGAATTCCGTGGTAATATTATGCAGGGCGATGGGGTATATAAATCAACAGATGCCGGTAAAACATGGAAAAATATTGGATTAAAAAATACACAGTCCATCTCCCGGGTATGTATCCATCCAACCAATCCTGATATTGTATATGTATCCGCACTGGGCCATGCTTTTGGTGCTAACGAAGACCGTGGCGTTTTTAAAACAACCGATGGCGGTACAACCTGGAAAAAGATATTGTACAAGGGCGACCAAGCTGGTGCCGAAGACCTGGTAATAGATCCGCAAAACCCGGAAACCATTTACGCTACTATCTGGCAGGTATACCGCACCCCTTATAAAATGTGGGCCGATACAGGTATATCCGCTTTGTATAAATCAACCGATGGCGGTGAAAGCTGGGCCGAACTCACCAAAAATCCCGGTATGCCCAAAGGGCCGGTAGGAAAAATTGGCGTAACGGTTTCACCGGTTGATGCGAATCGTATTTGGGCTATCATCGAAGCCAATGATGGCGGCCTCTATCGTTCGGATGATGGTGGCAATCACTGGAAAATGGTGAATAATGAAAGAAAACTGCGGCAACGTGCTTTTTATTATTCACGCATTGTAGCCGATCCTAAAAACAAGGATGGTATTTACGGGCTTAATGTAAACTTTTACAAATCAATAGACGGCGGCGTTACTTTTCCTAAATCTATTAAAGTACCCCATGGCGATAACCATGATCTCTGGATCGATCCAACAGATCCCATGCGCCTCGCGGAAGCCAATGATGGGGGTGGCACCATATCTATTAATGGGGGGCAATCATGGACGGATGAAGATTTTCCAACTGCACAACTTTATCATATTATTGCTACGAAAGATTTTCCCTACCAGGTGGCAGGGGCACAACAGGATAACAGCACCATCACTGTACCCAGCGATGGATGGAATCATATGATTGCCAGAACAAATTCTATTAAACCGGGCATTGGCTATGCATATTCCGTAGGCGGTGGCGAAAGTGGATACATTGCACAAGATCCCAATAACCCGGATATCTTTTATGCCGGTAGCCAGGGCGCATTAATCACCCGCATCAACAGGGCCACAGGCCAATCGCGTGATATACAGGTGTACCCGAGATTTTTTTCAGGCGAAGAAGCAAAAGTATTGCCCGAAAGATGGCAGTGGACATTCCCTATCGTTTTCTCTCCAGCAGATCCCAAAAGATTATATGCCTGCTCACAACATATTTGGATGACAACCAATGAAGGTCAAACATGGCAAAGAATCAGTCCCGATCTGACCTATGCAGATACGGCCACTTTAGGAGTAAGCGGTGGTGTAATTACCCGTGATATGAATGGCCCTGAAATTTATGCAACGGTATTTGCTTTGGCACCATCATACCAGGATGTAAATATAATCTGGGCTGGTTCTGATGACGGCCTGATACACATTACCAGGAACGGCGGAAAATCCTGGGAAAATATTACACCACCCGATATGCTGAAAAATACACGGGTAAGCATTATTGAAGCATCGCGCTTTCATTTGGGAACGGCTTATATAGCTGCCAAACGATACCAGATGGACGACCGGACTCCTTATATCTGGAAAACAGAAGATTTTGGCAAACACTGGAAAAAAATCATCAATGGTATCAGAGGGGATGATTATGTACATAGTATCAGAGAAGACATTACGCGCAAAGGCCTTCTCTACGCGGGAACTGAACACGGTGTTTGGGTTTCTTTCAATGATGGAGAAAAATGGCATTCACTGCAATTGAATTTACCCGATTTGCAGGTGGCGGATATAGCTGTAACAGAAAAAGATATTGTAATCGGCACACATGGCCGCTCCATTTATGTATTGGATGATGTATCTCCCATCAGAGAGTATAAACCCGAAACAGCGGAAATCGCCAACCATTTATACAAACCGTATTACGCGGTAAGAAATGTGCAGAATGCAGTTTTCCAGTATTACCTGAAAGACACCGCCGACTTGACAATTGACATCCTCGATCCGCAAGGTAAACTCATTCAAACTTTTACAGGTGTAAAATCCGGGATAAAAAAAGACAGTACAGCTTCTGAAGATGATGAAGATAGCCGCAAACTGCCACCACCTACAATGAAAGCAGGTTTAAACAGGTTCGAATGGGACTTGCGTTATCCCGCAGCAACTTCATTCAAAGGAATTATTTTATGGGGTGCCAGCGCAACACGCGGCCCATTAGCACTTCCGGGGAGGTATACGGTAAGATTAACCACGGCAGGCAAAACACAAACGCAGGGTTTTGACATCAGGTTAGATCCAAGGATCAAAGGGGTAAGCCTTGCTGATGTTCAGGAAAAATTCAGATTAGGCATAATGATAAGAGACCAGACCAGCAAGGCCAATGAAGTAGTAATAAAGATCAGGGAGATAAAAGAAAACATGGCCAAAGCGGGTGTATCGGATCAAAACAGAAACATTATTGATCAATTGAGTATGGTAGAGGAAAATTTGTATCAGGTAAAAAATCAAAGTTCGCAAGATCCCTTAAACTTCCCCATCAAACTGAATAACCGTTTAGCCGCGCTGGGGAGAAGCATTGAAACCGGCGAAGCCAAACCAACCGATGGGGCCTACAAAGTGTACAAAGAATTATTTGCTGATCTTGTAAAACAGCTAACAGTTTTCAACAGACTGCTTGAAAGTAAAACGGTTCAGCAGTACCAGCAACCTATTGCTAAATAAAATAAAAAAATTTTAAAAAATTGGCACATCGAAGTACATCGCCACCCGCACGTTGAAAAGAAATAATAATGGAACTTGAAATCATAAAAACAAAAAAGCAATACAAGGAATATCTGGATTAGGTTGATGCCATGTTTGATAAAAAAATAAAACCCAACACCCCAGAAGGTAATAAAGTAGAAGTAGCACGCTTATTAATTCAACAATACGAAGATGCGAATCATACCATTCCTTTCCCAGATCCTATTGATGCGATTAGGATCAAAATGAACGATGCCGGCTTAAAGAACAAAGACCTGGTTAGCAAATTTGGAATCAAAGGTTACGTATCAGCCCTTTTAAACAAAAGAAAACCACTAACATTGGAATTGGCAAAACTTTTCCATCAAGAGCTAAATATCCTGCAGAAATTTTGTTGTCTTAAACAGTCAACTGCTGGTTGTCTCCTGACTAATAACACATAAAACAACAACCCCTCTTTGTGCAGCAGAGAGGGGTTGGGTGAATGTGGTCCCGGCGAGAATCGAACTCACATCTAAAGTTTAGGAAACTTCTATTCTATCCATTGAACTACGGGACCATGAAAAAGTTGGGTGTTTGGTGTTAGGAAGAAATCTTAAGAAGATAACCATCAAAATAGAACAACACTAAACGTCAAACCTCCATCAGGGCTGCAAAAATAATAGATTCTCCTATTCGGGCTTCAATAGATTTGGGCATTTTGGTTGCTGGCCAGGAGGATTGGCTCACAAAGACGCAAACAAAGCCAAGGGGCAAAGTTTCAGGCCTTCATAGGCCCTTTGCATTTTACATGAAACAAACCAACCGGGATTCTGAATTTCTTCAGTACATTCAAACCATTAAAAATACCCCATGAAAATAATCCGCTCCACCATTTTATTCCTGCTTACCCTATTCTCTGCCAACTATACCTTTGGCCAAAACAAACCCAAAGCGCTCCTTAACCATGTGGCCATTTATGTAGTTGACCTGGAGAAGTCCAAGGCTTATTACAATGAAGTTTTCCAGCTGGATACCATTCCCGAACCTTTTCATGATGGCAAACATGCCTGGTATTCCATTGCACCCGGCGTAGCTATGCATGTGATACAGGGTGCCGAAAAGCCTAAGGAATATTACCTGAATAACCATACCTGCTTCAGTGTACCATCCGTAGAGGCATTCATCGAAAAAATAAAGGCCCGGAATATGGTCTGGTTCAATTCCAAAGGTGTAAAAGGTATTGTTACTACCCGTATAGATGGTGTAAAACAGATCTGGGTTAACGACCCCGATGGCTACTGGATCGAGGTGAATGATGCGAAGTTCTAGGTAGTCTGTCTCCCATAGGCCATAGTTCTTTAAGCTAACAACAGACTCCAAACCCCCCTATCTTTGCTCCTCTCAAAAAATGGGGTTATGAAGTTTTACAATGTATTGATCAAGTATCGTTTCTGGTTGGGCTTACTGGCTATCGCATTGGCCATCACCGTTAATATCGTCAGTAGTTTCTGGCCATCTTTTATATTGTATTTCATTGGGGTAATAGCTCTGGCGAGCCATTTCTTTATCGGCCCCATGCGCCTGATACAGGAACCCATGGAAGCCGGTAATATCGAAGAAGTGGAAAGGATATTAAAAACTATCTGGTATCCCGGCCTTTTATATAAACCCGTTCGGTCTACTTATTATACTATTCTCGGTAACCTGGCCATGATGCGGCAGGATTTTGATTCTGCCGAAAAACACCTGAAAAAGAGTGGCGAACTAGGTTCTCCCATGCCCGAAGCAGAGGGTGCCAATAAATTACAATTGGGTATGATGGCTATGCAGCGTGGCGACCTGAAACAGGGCGAAAGCTATGTGCGTGCTGCTATCCGGGCAGGTATACCCGATAAAGAAAGTGAGGCCGTAGCCTATCTGAGTATGTGCCAGATATTCATGAACAAAAGAGAATTCAGGGCCGCCAAAGAATTTTTCCGCAAGGCCAAAGCCTGCAAACCCAAAACAAAGCAGGTACTGGACCAGGTGAAGGAAATTGAAAAATATATTTCCCGTATGCCCGGCTAAGTGTCGCTACATTCAAGCGGCCTGAACCTTAAAAGCGTGGCCCCAATTTCAGCAAATTCACAAAACTTATTCTTAAAGTGCCAGTACGCTCAAGCGGCCTGGCACTTTTTTATTTTATCAGTCACTAACCTGACGAATATCATTAAATACGCAAAGCCACGTTCTTAGTTTTGCAATATGACAAGCAAATGGCAAAAATTAGCATTAATCTGTATGGGCTGCCTGCTCATGACCTTGTTAATCATCCTGCTAATCGAAGGGTTCAAAACACATTAAAATACATACTATGAAAAAGAATATGGGTAATACAGACCGCACTATCCGCGTGATAGTGGCGATCGCTTTTGGGGCATTGTATTTTACCGGAAGCGTAACCGGTACATTCGGAATGGTATTGGTGGTATTGGGTGGCATTTTTTTGGCAACGTCAATGATCAGTTTTTGCCCCTTATATACATTGGCAGGAATGAATACCTGTGAGAAGAGAAAAATTTAACCGGTATAGGGCATGGGCGATGACTGACACTTTTATGCTAATGCATTCGATTAGTAATGTTTTGCATACACATGCCAACTTACATTCACAAAAATAGGGAGGTGCCCGGCCTGCTTCTTAACAAGGGGAAAGCATTCATATAAACGATCCTGCTCCTTATTGTAATGTATAAATATGTTTAATAAAGGAAACGAATCCACTTCTTTATTGAAATAACTGCCGCTCAGCGAACCAAACGTACAAGAGCGCAAACTGTCTGCTTTCAGGCAGGCGTAACAATAAGTCCATAATCCTGTTTTAGTCCGGCAATCACGAATCCCTGTTCGCAGTAAATGAAATAATTCGCTTTAATGGCGACCCGCATTCTGGTAAACTCAGCTATATTTTAAAGCAGAATCCTTGGTAAGGCTGGTACGCGGATTTAAATATCCTTTTTTATTATGTATTTTGAAATATTCATATTATATTTAAATCGATTATAACTTTTCTGTTGCCAGTGCCGGGTATAATTTGATACCCATTATTTCATATGTTGTAATCTCTATGAAAAAAGTATTTCCGGATTTATTAGTTTTCGAATTGAATATCCATTTATAGTAAACTATAATTTTTTCAAAAATGACCGCACCATCACTGACTAAAGCCGGTATCTTAACATTGGTACTAGTCTCCCTATCATTAGTAAGCTGGGAGTATTATGTAAGAAGTAAGGGGTTTGATGCATCGTTTGATGATGACCCAGCCATGTGGACCCATAAAAGAAACATGGTATATGAACCTTCTGATAAATCAACCGTTTTTATCGGTTCTTCCCGTATTAAATTCGATCTGGATATACCGCTCTGGGAAGAAATGACCGGTGATCATGCCATACAATTAGCTTGTGTAGGAAGCTCACCCATCCCGGTTTTAGAAAACCTAGCTAATGACAAAAATTTTAAAGGAAAACTGATTATTGATGTAACAGAACCCATATTTTTTTCCAATTCACCCTCCGGCCAGTTCAGGCCCGGTCAAAATATTAAATATTATTTAGCACAGACACCGGCACAACGGGTAAGCTTTGCATTGAATCATGTGTTGGAGTCAAAACTGGTATTTCTGGATAAAGAAAGACTTTCGTTGAATGCGCAATTGTCTGACTTGCGGATTCCTAACCGCCCAGGTGTATTTGAATTTCCCATTTTTCCGCCTGATTTTGGCAGGGTAAAATTCAATAGACAAGAGTATATGACAGAAAGATTCATATCTGATACCAATCAGCAAAACCAGGTAAAGGGTATTTGGGATTTTTTCAGTAAAATGAGTACAGCCCCACCTGCTTCGGGGGGCGAACTGGACTCTATTATGCTTTCAGTTAAAAAATATGCCGACCTGATAAAAGCAAGGGGGGGGCAGGTACTATTTGTACGAACACCATCCAGCGGTCCAATGATGATGGGGGAAAGCATGGGCTACCCACGTGCAAAGTATTGGGATAAACTATTGGCCTACACCGGCTGTGCCGGCATTTATTATGCTGATTATCCTCCCATTGCCCATTTTGTTTGCCCCGAACTTTCACACTTAAGTCAGAAAGATGCTACCGTTTTTACAAAAAATTTTGTTGAAATACTAAGTGGCGAAAAAGGCTGGCATTTCTCCAAACAAATACAACCTGTAAAATAATTATTCAACCATTAACCTTACTGCTCTATGGTATTTAATTCATATACCTTTATTGCGTTTTTTATTGTTGTGCTCATTCTGCATAACCTGCCTTTTTCCTGGAAAACCAAAAAGGTAAACCTGCTGTTGGCCAGTTATCTTTTTTATGCTGCCTGGAATCCCCCGTTCATTCTGCTGCTCTGGCTGTCTACGGTAGTTGATTATTT
>JANXUL010000206.1 GCA_025356235.1 Bacteroidota bacterium | reverse complement strand
AGCAGTTGAAACAAAACCTGTGGGTTCATGCTTAACTGTAACAGAAGCACCACTTACAAAAACGCCTTTACTTTCTTTCACCTGCCCATTTAATGTAGCGGATGTTTCCTGACCGAATGTTGTTGCGGATACAAAAAGAATAATCAATCCCTGTACCACTGCAAGTATTTTTTTAAACATATATGACGGTTTTATTTGTCGCTGCAAAGGTGCTTTTGGTATGTTACCAAATTGTTACCGTAAGGTTACCTGCGTGTTAACAAACAGGGTATTGGGAACTGGCACTTTTTGTATCCCCTTGTCGTATATTTTAAGAAAGGCTTACTTTCAGGCAATAAAACCGCCAATTTGAGCCATGGATACACACCTTCATCACGACCATACGGAACATCATTTAAGAGGTTCTGAAATATTAACGGATATTGTTATTGGCATGTCGGACGGTTTAACCGTGCCTTTTGCACTTGCAGCGGGTTTAAGCGGGGCCGTAAAAGATGTGAACCTTATTGTGATCGCGGGTATTGCCGAAATTGCTGCCGGTTCTATTGCCATGGGTTTGGGGGGATATCTTGCCGGTAAAACAGCACAGGACCATTATAACAGTGAACTCAGAAGAGAATACGATGAAATTGAACGGCTGCCTGAAGTGGAGAAAGAAGAAGTAAGGCAGTTTTTTGAAGGGTTGGGTTTGAGTGCGGAGGTACAGAACCAGGCGGTAGCGGAACTTGTTAAAGATAAAGACCGCTGGGCCGACTTTATGATGAAGCATGAACTGGGCTTAGAAAAACCAGATCCGAAAAGGGCGAGAAAAAGTGCATTTAATATCGGCTTCTCCTATGTTGTGGGTGGGTTAATTCCGTTGAGCCCGTATTTTTTTGTAAAAGACGGCATTAGCGGCCTGAAAATTTCTGCTGCGGTAACTTTATTATGCCTGTTTATTTTTGGATATTTTAAGAGTAAGCTTACCGGAACAAATCCTGTGCAGGGTGCATTAAAAGTGGCATTCATTGGTGCCATTGCAGCAGGTTGTGCGTTTGGGATCGCGAAATGGATTGGTGGATAACCTTTTTGTGAAACTCCATTTCCACTATGATCTCTGTATTAAAATACATTACTCCTATTCTTCAACACAGAGATCGGAGCGGTAGGAAGTTAAACAGAATAAACAATGAATTATAAATATTCTCCCTATTGAAAAAGTTACTGTTTAGTATTGTTTCGTTTTGCAGTATTAACAGCAGGGCAGGAGAATCGTACCATGATACTGCTAACCAGGTAATTCAATTTATATTTACCTCTGATGTGCATTATGGGATTACCCGTAAAACATTCCGTGGGGACGAAGATGTTGCTGCACATATTGTTAATGCCGCTATGATCAAACAGATCAATACCTTACCTGGGCTATTATTGCCGGCCGATAAAGGCGTACGGGCAGGTAAAAAAATCGGATGGATAGATTACCTAATTGAGACGGGCGACATTGCCAACCGCCAGGAGAATCTTTACCAAAGTGCCGCCGCATCATGGAAACAGTTTACAGATGATTATTTTCATGCATTAACCATAAAAAATAATAAAAGAAAAGGAACCCGCCTTTTTTTGGTTCCCGGCAATCATGATGTATCTAATGCGATCGGCTTTTATCGGGAGATGCACCCTGCCACTGACCCTACTTCGCTGGTTGGTATTTACAATGCAATGATGCGCCCACTTTTTCGTAAGACAAATTCGGGTTACCGGTTTGATAAAGACAAGGTTAATTATTCAAAAGATATTTCGGGGGTACATTTTATTTTTATCACTATCTGGCCCGATTCGGCCACCCGCATTTGGTTATCGAATGACATGAAAAAAGTAAATACTTCCACACCTGTTATTCTTTTTGCACATGATCCGCCGGAAGGCGACTACAAACATTTTACCAACCCAAATGGCACTCATGATATTAATACCCATGATAAATTTGAGAACTTATTGGCCGAACAATTTAAAAGTGGCAGTAACACTAATCCACAAAGCACAGTAAAAGAAGAAAAAGGGTTGGTGGCTTTTCTGAAAGCGCACCCAAATATCAAAGCCTATTTTCACGGGCATATCAATTACAGCGAAATGTACACATACAAAGGGCCGGATAATGATATTGCTTTAGCAAGTTTCCGCGCCGACTCGCCTATGAAAGGAAAATATTCGGCTGTGGATGAAACAAAACTGTCTTTTCAATTCGTAACTATTGATACCCAAACGAAAACAATGACGGTTCGTGAATGCCTTTGGAATACAGATCCGAAAAATCCATTGAAGCCGGTTGTTTGGGGAGCAGGTAAAACTGTGTCTTTGCAATAGCCATTTTTACGCACCTGATCCACTGTTACCTTTTACAAAGCAGCAGCATTTCGTCTAGATTTATTGTCCAACTAAAGGAAAGCTGAACTATTAAATGGTTGTTATGAAGTTGACCTCAGACCCCATCACCTTAAAAGATATTGCCATTGCCCTGAACTTATCAGTAGCAACGGTATCCAAGGCGGTACGCGACAGTCACGAGATTAGCGATATAACCAAGAAACGGGTTAATGATTATGCCCAAAAACACAATTACCGCCCCAATCTTATGGCGCAAATGCTACGCCATAAAAATGGGAGAAGTATCGGCGTTATTATAGGTGCCATCCCAAATAATTTTTTCAGTGATGTACTGAGCGGGATGGAATCGGTTACCCATCAGAAAAACTACCATATCATCATTACCCAAAGCCTGGAATCGGTTGAGCGGGAAGAAAAAAACCTGGAGCACCTTACATGGAGATCGGTAGATGGTTTGTTGGTATCACTTTCGTCAGAAACCAAATCCATTGATCATTTTAAAAAAGTACATGCGTCGGGCATCCCTATTGTTTTCTACGACAGGGTAACGGATGAAATTAAAACCCACCAGGTGGTCTCCGATAATATTGGCGGAACTTACCTGGGAACGATGCACCTTATCTCCAATCAATACACCCGTATTGCCCATATCACCAGTTCAAAAGAATTATCCATTACATCAGAACGGTTGGAAGGGTATGCAAAAGCATTAAAAGAACAGGGCATTCCCATCAACCAAGATTATATCAAATACTGTAATCATGGCGGTAAGGACCTTGATGAAATAGAAACTGCTATTGATGAGTTACTGAGAATGAAACAACGCCCAGATGCCATCATTACCGCATCGGACAGGATTACCATTGGCGCGCTCGCTATTTTAAAAAAGAAAAAAATAGTCATTCCGGGGCAACTGGCCATTGTAGGGTACAGTAATTTTAGTGCACCCGAAATTTTTCAACCCGAACTAACAACGATCCGGCAACCGGCGTACGAAATTGGCAGGGCTGCTGCGGAGTTGCTTATTAAACTCATTGAAAACAAAAGGCTGCCTTCGAAATTTGAGAAACGGATACTTCCTACCGAATTGATGATACGGGATTCTTCGAGGGCAAAACGAAAAAAATAGCCCGGTTTTTACATAAAATTGACATATTGAATATCCTTTTATGATATTCCGGGATCACCGTTACTCAGTGTTGACAACAGGCACAAAGGCTTTAGTAATAATTTTCAACCCAGAGAAAAAGAGCTTACAGAGGAAGTAAAGTGCCTGCTTTTAAATTTTAATTATTAAGATACTACTCAATGTTATTTTTTTTTACCTCGTTTATCAGAAATTATACAACTTTTTAAAGGGTATCATTTTTCAAAAAGGATTTACAACAAAGAATGCCTATTACCCTGTGTAATAGGCATTCAAATTATACGGGAATTAAATATCGAACACGGTATTTAATTCCGTCGGGGTATGTTTGCAGTTCTCAACTGGTAATCCTGAGGTGGTTCGGCACCTAAAAGGTTCTTGACAAAATAATCCCAACGGCGGCGCATCATATAAGGGCCGTATTGACCATAGCCATGTGCACTATTGGGGAACACCACTAAATCAAAACTCTTATTGGCTTTAATTAATGCTTCAACTACCAGCATGGTATTTGATGGGGGTACATTATTATCCATCATACCATGAGCAAGCAATAATTTGCCCTTTAGGTTTTTTGCATAGTTCTGGTTCGCATGTGCTTCATAATTAGAATTCTCTACCAATCCATCATAACGCTCGCCCCAGTCGTCTTCGTAATTGCGGTTATCATGATTACCTGATTCAGAAATACCGACTTTAAAAAAATCAGGATAACGGAACATAGCAGCGGCAGTAGCAAACCCACCACCGGAATGGCCCCAGATACCTACACGGGTTGTATCAATAGGAAATTGCTGTGATAATTGCCTGATGGCGGTTACCTGGTCGGGCAATGTGTTTTCAGACATATTGCCATAACTCATATCATGAAAACTTTTTGAACGAAGCGGGTTACTGGTACCTTCTATCACTACCACAATAAATCCTAATTCAGCCAGTGCCTGATGATCGCTTCTCGACGCTGAGAATGACCAGCTGCCAACACTTCCACCCTGTGGGCCGGGATAGATATAATCAATCACCGGGTATTTTTTGTTCGCCTCCATCCGGGTAGGTGTAAATACCAAACCATAAATATCCGTCTTGCCATCATGCGCTTTTACAGAAACAGGTTTTGGTGGTTTCCAACCGGTAGCCACAAGTCTAGAAACATCTGTTTTTCCCAGTTCAGCCAGCACTTTTCCATTCAGGTCGCACAAAACCGTAACAGGTGTAACATCCGGCTTGGAATAGGTATCAATAATATAATTGCCTGAAGGAGAAAATGTAGACTGGTGGTTTCCCTCCCCAGGTGTAAGTAAGGTCAGGTTCTTGCCGTCAAATCCAATTTTATATAATTGAGAGAAATAAGGATTGTCGGGTTGGCGGCCGTTGGCAGTAAAATATACGATGCGGTTTTTCTCATCTACCTTAACTAACCTTGCCACTAACCAATTGCCCTTGGTTATTTGATTTTTCAGTTTGCCGGTTGCAGCATCATATAAATAAAGATGCCCCCAATTATCGCGCTCCGAATACCAGATGATCTCATTAGAATTAGCAAGATATCTCCAGTTAATACTTCCCTGCCCGGATTCATATTGCGTAAGAACGGTTTCTTCAAAAACTTCCCGTACAGCACCTGTAACAGCATCGGCGATACGGAATTTTTCCTGTTTATGATCGCGGGAAGTAGAGACGAAGGCAAGCTGTGAAGCATCTTCTTTCCAATCTACATCATCAAAGGTTCCACTGCTTGAAATATCATCGCTTAGAGAAGCCCGGTGCGGATCTGCTGCTATTTGCAGATTAATTATTTTAGCAGGTTCTACATCAATAATCACACGATGGATCATGGGAATATCTTTATCGCCCGGTAAAGGATATTTCCATGAACGCAAACTGGGTTTGCCTACGTTGGTAGACACCAGATACATATCACTTACAGTTCGTTGATCCTGCCTGAATGTTGCGATCTTTTTTGAATCGGGCGACCAACGCAGAATGGCCCCATCGCTTGAATTCCAGCCCGCATTATCTGTTGCATACCCAAAATCTTTGATACCATCGGTGGTAAGCTGGGTTTGTTTATTGGTTGATACTTCACGTGTCCATAAATTATATTCTTTAATAAATGCTGACCGTTTACCATCTGGAGACAGAACCTCATTGCCAGCACTACCTCTTCTTCCCTGACGCGCAACCGGGGCAGTAAGAGTGCCGGAGGTTGATTCATCCCGGCTAATCTGGTTTGACTGCAAATCATATTTCCATCTTTTGGCTTCAACGGAAAAGGAAATGGATTTTCCATCGGGTGAAAAAACAATGGTTTGAAAAGGCAGTTTCAGGTCATTATACTTAGTACCGGATGCTGTGGAAAGTGCATCGGCCAGTTTCTGGTGATCGAAAGCTGCGACCCGGCTTTTTTTATCTGGATCTACTAAAATAAACTCGTTTTTCTTTGAGGTCGAGGCCAGGTACCAGAACTGGTCGCCGGCCAGCCAGTTGGGGCGAACATTACCACCGTCAATAAACGGATCGGTATTATAGCTCATAAACTTTTCTGCACGTTCATAATCTTTGGCAGTTACAGACTGCTGGGCGTTGGCAGCAAATGCAAATGCCATAACGGTTACTGCAAATAGGTATTTTCTCATGTGTTTTGAAATGAGGGTGTTTGGAAATTAGTTTGAGGGAAACAATATAGGATAAATAGTTTTATGATTGTGCGGCTAACGGTGAATGGGTGATATGCCTAAACATTCATACTTATGAAGCAGGAATATATATTTCCTCTTATTGCAGGCCTTCGTTTGCAGGTATTAATAATATCTCACCTTTACTTCAAATCAGAAATATTCAAATGTACCTTTCTAATAAGGCGGATTAGCAACATTTTTCTCCCGCCTGAATGGGTGGGCATTTGATTGTACCATAACTACAAAAAACACAACAATCGCCTTGTTTTGGTTTTAGGCGGGTCTTACACTTCTTGCACTCATAAAAGAATACACAGGAATCTGTTGGCATAATTTCGGCCTTTGCATGCCCGCAATTAGGGCAGGTAATGGCTGATTGCAGTTCAACTGTTACGCCATTGTAAGTTGTACAAGTGTTACAAGTTCCGTGCATTTTATTTCGTTTAAAGTTCCAGATTGTCGCTATCAAAAGTCCGAACATCCCTGCATAGAGAAAACATATCCAATAGTCGCTTTCATTAAAATGGTAGGCATACAAAATTAAAAGTCCGCTGGTAATAGCAACCATTAGCGGATATAAACAATCATGCCTCCGGTAAGAAATGTAAAGCCCGGCTACTGAAACTAAAACCATTGCCTGAAAAATCCACATTGTCCAGCCACCAAACAATTCGGCACTGCCAAGTCCAAGAGCAGATGCGGCAAAAGCGAACAGGGGAAAACAGCAAGGTGAAAATATTGCAGTCAGAAAGAGTCCTGCTGTACCCAGTTTGTCAATATTTTTTGTGACTTTAAATGCCATTATTGTCAAAATTAATCTATCGGGTTATGTAGTGAATATAACATTTGTGCAATGGGTAATAAAATGCATCACGCTGATTTCTCCCGCTTTTGCGGGAGGTTCCCACAATCACGGATGCGTATAGAAACAACAAATCCCGCATAACGCAGGATTTTTGCAGAGAGGAAGGGATTTGAACCTATCTTTTTATGCGTTGAATATCAATCAATTAAGATCTGCAAAATTACTACTCCACGAATTACGCTCGCAAATCTGATTTCTTTATAAGAACTGGTTACTACCATAAAGGTAAATAAACAACAACACTTCTTTCACATTTTTTATACTTTACTTCCTTCAATCTTTCTTTTGAGATTGTACCTTTAAAAAAAGGATAAGTGATGAAAGATTTGATTAAAAAGGGGATTGCATTTATTACATTCGATTTCCCGCTACAAACAGTACAGATCGGTACACAATTCGCAGAAACACATCATAAAAGGCAAGTTGAAATAAATGAATGGAGTACTAAAGCGTAAGCGCCCCACCGATACCCTTTTATCATAGTAAAATATTATTCTGGGATGTTGACCGCTGCTAATATTTTAATTGT
>JANXUL010000190.1 GCA_025356235.1 Bacteroidota bacterium | reverse complement strand
AGGCCACCGCAGCAAAACCGTGGGCCGCAGCAAGGATCAAGAGACCAAGGGCCAAGGCAGCAAGGACCAAGAGATCAGGGACCAAGACCTCCACAGCAAAACCGGGGGCCGCAACAAGGTTCAAGAGATCAGGGGCCAAGGCAGCAGGGTCCGAGACCGCCACAACAACCGAAGCCGCCGCAGGGTTCACCACCGCCAGACCCTCCAAAAGAAAGTTAAAATAAAAAACCGCTACCGAATTCGATAGCGGTTTTTCTTTGGGATAGATTTTTTTTGATCTTATTAAATTCCGGGGATTTCAATTCAGCTTATCCATTTCCTTTGCTGTAAACTCCATCAGCGTTTTGATATGATCGGGGGAGAGATCAAATTTTAATCCTGCTGCTGCATATAATTCTGGAAGTATTTTAGTGCCGCCGAGACTTAGTGCATTGATATAATTCTGTAATGCCTGTTGCGGGTTTTGCTGGTACTGCATCCATAAACCGATGGCACCTAACTGGGCAATGCCGTATTCGATATAATAAAACGGCACTTCAAATAAATGCAACTGGCGCTGCCAGCCTATTTGGCGGTATTCATCGAGGCCTGTGTAATCAATGCTGTTGGTAGAAAATTCCTGTAAGATTTCCATCCATCGGTTAGTTCTTTCTTCGATGGAGTGTTTTGGATGTTCATAGATCCAATGTTGAAATTTATCTATGATGGCAATCCATGGAAAAATGGTGATGGTTCTTTCGAGCTGGTGTTCTTTAGCGCGTGTAAGTTCCTCTGCATTATCAAAGAACGCTTCCCAATGGTTCATGCTGAACAATTCCATGGCCATGCTGGCCACTTCTGCAATTTCCATCGGGTATTCTTTGAAAGCACTTAACTCTAATTTGTGTGCGAGGAAAGAATGAATGGCATGGCCCCCTTCGTGTACCATGGTTGTAACATCGCTCATTTGTCCGGCTGCATTCATAAAAATGAATGGGGCACCGCTTTCTGTAAGCGGACAATTATATCCGCCTGGTGCTTTGCCTTTGCGGCTTTCCAAATCAAAATGTTTTAACTCATTCATCTTCCGCAAACAATCTGCGAAAAAGGGATTTAGCTCTTCAAAACATTTTACAGATTTTTCATATAGTTCTTTACCATCTGTAAATGGTTTCAGCGGTTTGATACCTTCGGGTTCTGCCTCTGTATCCCAAGGGCTCAATGTATCTAATCTCAGTTTTACTTTTTTCTTTGCATAGATCTTTTCTATCAGCGGAAGTACATGGAGTTTAACGGCTTCATGAAACTGGTAACAGTCTTCTTTGGTATAATCAAAACGGCCCAGTTCTACAAACTTAAAATCGCGGTAATTGGCGAATCCGGCATTCTTTGCTACCTCATCGCGTTTTTGAATCAGTTGCGAATAGAGGTCATGCATGGCCTGTTGGTCCTGTAAGCGGCGGTCCTGTATTTTCCGGTATACTTCTTCGCGCAAAATTCTGTCGTGGCTTTCTAAAAATTTAGCGGCCTGCTGCAAAGTGTATTCCTGGCCGTTTACTTCTACCGTCATCTTACCAGCAATGGCACCGTATTGCTGCTGCATTACACTTAGTTCTGCCTGGAGGGGGATATTCGCTTCGCGGAAAAGATCTATGCTCTTTTGTACGCTTCGTAAATAAGTAAAATATTTGGGTTGGTTTAATTCTTTAGTGAAAGAGCAATCAACCAATTTCCTGTTCAACAGGTCTGCGTAAGGTTGCAGTTTGGGTTGAATTTCCATACAGAAATAGGTGAAGGCATCTTCGAGTGACTTATCGGTGGTGTCGCAGGTCATTTTTATCTGGCGCCAGCACGCATCTTCACTTACCACAGCCTCCAGTTCGCTCATATCTTTCAACCATTTTTCAAGGTCGGCGGGTGCGTTCAATTCTCTTTCTGCCAGGTTTTTGAAAAAAGGCTCCAGGGAAGCCCAGTCTGTCATAGAAAAATTTTCCGGCACAAAATGCCGTTCTAATTTTTTAATATCTGCGCTTAATACCATTTATTTTATTTTGAAGGGCAAATTTAACGGAAGCCTTTAACTTTTGGGAAGTTTTAAAACTTCCCAAAAGTTAAAGGAGAGTGGTATTTTTACAAACATTATTAAACCAGGATAGTAGTGGCGGATATTATACAATTATTACCGGACAATATAGCGAACCAGATCGCGGCGGGAGAAGTAATCCAGCGGCCGGCGAGTGCGGTAAAGGAATTATTGGAGAATGCTGCCGATGCAGGTGCAACAGAAGTAAAACTGATCATTACCGATGCCGGAAAAGCCCTGATTCAAGTTATTGATAACGGAAAAGGGATGAGTGAAACCGATGCCCGCATGGCTTTTGAACGGCATGCCACCAGTAAGATCCGGAATATTGAAGATCTGTTCCGTATTAAAACGATGGGGTTCCGGGGTGAGGCGCTGGCCTCTATTGCCGCGGTGGCACAGGTAGAACTGAAAACCCGTCGTACGGAAGATGAGCTGGGCTCTTATATTGAAATAGAGAACAGCCAGGTATTGAAACAGGAAGCCTGTGCCTGTGCTGTGGGAACAAGCATTAGCATGAAGAACCTTTTCTTTAATGTTCCGGCCCGCAGAAATTTTTTAAAAAGCAATGCAGCTGAGATGCGGCATATTATGGATGAATTTATCCGGGTGGCCATGGCATTTCCGGCAGTGTTCTTTTCGTTAAACAGTAACGGGCAGGAAGTATTTCACCTGGAAGCGGGCAGTTTGAAACAACGTATCGTTCAAATACTCGGCACACCGTATAATGCACGTTTGGTAAGTGTGAATGAAGAGACAGATTATATGAATATTTATGGTTTCGTAGGTAAACCTGAAACTGCACGCAAGACCCGTGGTGACCAGTATTTTTTTGTGAACAACCGTTTTATCAAAAGTGCTTACCTGAACCATGCGGTGAACAATGCGTTTGACGAGATGATCGCCAAAGACAGTTTCCCGAGTTATGTGTTGTATATTGATTTGGATCCTTCGCAGATAGATATTAATGTACACCCTACCAAACAGGAAATAAAGTTTGAGGATGAAAAAATTATTTATGCGTTTGTTCAGGCGGCTGTAAAACATGCGTTGGCACAATTTAGCATTGCCCCTTCGCTTGATTTTACTTTAAACCCTGAGATACAGGGTTTAGATGCGGTGAGTAAGCCTTTTACAACGGATAAGAAAAATGCAGCCACTTCTTCCAATCTTTTTAAAACATTCTCGCAAAAAAACCAGGCGCATTTTATTGAAGGGAATGACAGGAGTGAACTGAAACACTGGAAAGAATTTTATACCCCACCGACTCCCGATGGGGGAGTTGAAACAGCCCAAATACCGGATACTGAACACAGAATACAAAAACACCAAACGCTTCACGTTCTTCCCGATACAACTTTATTGCAATTACATAAAACCTATATTATAGCTTCCACCAATAGCGGTTTTTTATTGGTACACCAGCAGCTGGCACATGAACGGATATTGTATGAGCGATATAGTTTGGCCCCACATGGCCAGCAGATGCCCACACAAAAAAGTTTATTTCCGGTAACGCTGGAAATGGCAGTTACAGATGCGGCTTTGTTAACTGAGCTCCTCCCCGACCTGCAAACCATCGGTTACCAGGTGGAACCATTTGGTAATAACAGTTTTGTAATACAGGGCATTCCCGCAGATATATTAGCGGGTAATGAAAAACATTCTATTGAATTATTACTGGAGCAATTCAAACATTTCAGCAGCGATATTAAATTCAGCAGGCGGGAGAAATTAGTTCGCTGTATGGCCAGGCAACAAGCGATCAAAGCAGGACAATCATTAGGGCAAAAAGAAATGCTCACATTGGCAGAAGACCTGTTTACCTGCAGCAGTCCTAATGTAACACCCACCGGAAGTCCCACTTATTTAGAATTTAAAGAGGATTATCTGGACAGGATGTTTGGGAGATGATTCCTTTCTCTTTGAGAAGGGCAAAAAAAGAATTTTGAATGTTGAAGGGTCATTACTTCAACATTCCCGGTGCAATATTCGATATTCAATACCTGTCAATGATAGCTGTCAAGAATTTTTCTATCCCTTTTCGAATATTTGCTGCGGAAGTCTGGTGTGCATTTACCAGGACTGAAAAAATCAATTGTTTTCCTTTCTTTGTAAGCAGGTATCCGCTTAATGCTATATGGTTGCTGAGACTGCCGGTTTTGGCATAAATGCGGCCTGTATAATTTTTATAATAGCTGCCTAGTGTACCATCCCCACCGGTTGGCAGTATTTCTTTTATCCGTTCCCATTTAAATTCGCTTTTCATTTGCGTGAGTACCCATACAAAATCCTGTGGTGAGATGAGGTTGTAACGGCTAAGGCCACTGCCATCCACCCATTTGGCTTTCTGCGGCAGGCCTGCAAAATCAGTTTTTAATAATGTGTCTATTATTTTAGCGTCATTCATCATGCCTAATCTTTCATTGCTTACCATCAGCAGGCTTTGTTCGGCAAAAAAATTATCACTGCGGTGCATCATGATTTTTAGCAGGGAATCTGTGGGTTGTGAATAGATTTTTATAACGTCGGGCAACCTGTCAATCTTAAAATATACCTGTGTTACTTTGGTTTTCAACGTATCATTCATTAGTTGAATAGTGAGTTGGTTACCTGTTGTATAAAAAGGTATATCAGCCGCTGAAAATTTATTTACAGATGGCTTTACAGTAAATGTATTCGTTCCGAATTCCCTCTTGATGCTGAATGATCCTTTTGTATTTGCTACCAAATCTTCCAGTGGTTTTTGAAAGTAAGATGGCTCGGCTTTAAACACATTTTTCTGTGTAAATTTTACCAGGTTACCATACACTGGCATCACGCTTCTCTCGGCCATATAATCGCTATTATAATCATCCCATGCCCAACCGGCACCGAGGGCATTCTCTTTCCAGTTTTCATCGGTTAACAAAATACTTTTTTTCTTTTTTAATATGTCAAATACAGGCTGGTTTTTAAAATCGGGATGCAGAAATGTAGGGTCGCCGCTACCTTCGGCTTCAATCGTTCCATTATTTTTTTCTACATATCGCAGACCCACCAAACTATCACCCAAATATTTCATCGCAGCATAGCAGGTAAAGAGTTTCATATTACTGGCCGGCACGAAAGATTTATCTCCCTGGTAATTATATAGATATTGTTGGGTAGACGGATCGTAAAGGCTGATACCTATATGGGCCGGAGCAAAATCGGTATTGTTTATTATATCCAGTTTAGCTTCTTTGGCAATCTTTTTTTGCATACTGCAAGAAACAAGGAGCAACAAAAAAGGTGCAAGGAGCAGGTAAGAAGGGTTTTTTTTCATATGTGTACAAGTAGATCAGGTGCAATTTAGCCCATTCATCAATTTACCTGTTGTTGTTGGCCTCAATTTATTAAATTGAGCCTCCTCAAAAAACTATATTACGATGAAATCAAATCTTACCCCCCGCCTTTTGATAACCGGCATGCTGTTGATCAGTGCCGCTGCTTTTGCGAAACCCGGTGATAAAGTACCGAAAGAAAAAATGAAGTACATTGATAAGTCTAACATGGACCTCACAGTAAAACCTGGAAATAATTTTTACCAATACGCCAATGGCAACTGGGTAAAAAACAATCCGGTTCCTGCTTCCAAAACACGTTGGGGCAGTTTTGATGAATTAAGGGAAGAGAGTTCTAAACGTTTACAAATATTACTGGAAGATGCCGCGAAGAATACAGTCCGTGACCGCAAGACACAGGTGATTGGTGATTTTTATACCAGTGGCATGGACAGTGCTGCTATTGAAGCCAAAGGTTACCAACCCATAAAAGCCGATCTTGACAGGCTGAATACGATAAGTAGCGGAGCCGATGTGTTACGCGAAATTACCTATATGCGTATTAATGGTGCAGGGGGTGCCTTGTTCGGAATGGGTATTGGGCCCGACAGGAAAAACGTACTCAAATATATGCCTTCGGTGAGCCAGGGTGGCACTTCTTTACCCGACAGGGATTACTACCTGAAAGATGATACACGCAGCACTACCATCCGGAATGCTTATAAAAATTATCTTCAAAAAATGTTCGCGTTGGTTGGTGAAGATGCGGGTACAGCTGCTGCCAGTGCAGCCAGTGTTTTAAAAATTGAAACAGCTTTGGCAAAAGCACAGATGAGCCGTATACAAATGCGCGATCCTAATGCTACCTATAACAAATTTGCCGTTAAAGACCTTAGTGCCGCTACACCCAATATGGATTGGGGGATGTTATTGCAAAATGCAAAGATTGTTGGGGCGGATAGTTTGTTGGTAAATAACCCCTCATTTATGAAAACGGCAAATGATATGCTAACTTCTGTTCCTGCACAGGATTGGAAATCGTATTTGCGTTGGAACTTAATAAAAAGTGCCGCTCCTTATTTAAGCAGTGCTTTTGTAAAAGCAGATTTTGAATTCAATAGTGTTCAGACAGGACAGAAAGTACAAACACCCCGCTGGCAAAGGATGAGCAGTCTGATAGATAGGTTACTGGGAGATATGGTTGGTGAATTGTATGTAGAAAAATACTTTAAACCGGAAGCCAAAGAATACATGGTGAACCTGGTAAATAATTTGCAGAGTACTTTTGCTGACCGCATTCAAAGATTAGACTGGATGAGTGCCGAAACCAAAACAAAAGCATTGGAAAAATTAAATGCCATTGCTAAAAAAATAGCTTACCCCGATAAATGGAGGGCGTATGAGGGCATTACCGCATCGAAAGATAATTTTTATGCCAATGTGCGAAGTGCCGGTGTTTGGTTCTACAATTTTAATGTAAACAAAATGGGCAAACCTGTTGACAGGAAAGAGATGGGCATGACGCCACCCACTATAAATGCTTCTTATAATCCATCCAGCAACGATATCACATTTCCGGCCGGCATATTACAGTTCCCTTTCTTTGATTTTGGCGCAGATGATGCGGTGAATTATGGCGGTATCGCCGCAGTAATAGGACATGAAATGACACATGGGTTTGACGACCAGGGGCGGCAGTTTGATGCGGTAGGTAATTTAAAAGACTGGTGGACAAAACCGGATGCTGATAAATTTAAAACCAAAGCAAACGAAGTCATTGCCCAATACAATGCATTAACTGTTTTAGATACAGTGCATGTAAAAGGCGAACTAACTTTAGGCGAAAACCTTGCAGACCTCGGGGGTTTGAGTATGGCTTATGAAGCATTCAGCAAAACAGAACAGTTTAAAAAAGGTAAAAAGATAGATGGCTTTACCCCACAACAGCGTTTCTTTTTAAGCTGGGCGCAGATCTGGAGAAACAACACACTCCCCGAAACATCGGCCCAATTAAT
>JANXUL010000150.1 GCA_025356235.1 Bacteroidota bacterium | reverse complement strand
GAAATGGGTAACCCCCACTGAACCGGCTTGCCCGTTAACTTAGTTACCTGGTAACTACTATATACTTTAGCAGCGTTCCATAAGCGGCGGGGCCTGAGCTTGGTTAAAAAATTGATGCTATCGTTCCAGTTGAAATAAGGCATAATGGATGGTAAAAATAAGCGAGAATGGCAATATGCCGCAGTTTCTTACTAAACCACCTCAATCAGGGGAATTTTTAAAATCTGTAGATTTTTTGCTACAAATAAAAATCGGTTGGTTTAACATTCTTTTGGTAAACATTTGATATATATCTGCGTCTATTATAAAGAACTTTGCATCAGGCAACGGAAAAACAGGACTTTGTATCTGTTTAGAAAGGTTTAACAACAAAAATAAAACCGGTGGCACAAGGTTTGCGTATATAAGAGTATAACAATTAAATTTTCAACTTTCTCATAAGCAGTTAGTTTTGGTTGCGGTCCCGATTTCCATCGGGACCAATTTTTTTTATACTCCCCTCATCGCAAAAATTTCTCAACCAATAGATATAACCCAGTAAACTCCCTAATCCATCAGCCAGAATATCCCAAATTTCAAATGACCGGTTTGGGATCCAGTATTTCTGAACAAATTCCATCATAATACCATACGAGATGCTGCTTGCCAGGATAAGCAGAAACCAGGTTTTCTTCCTTTTTTCCGTTAAGCTGCTTTTTGCAAATGGATATGACCATAAATAATAAAGAATGGCAAACATGGCAATATGTACCCATTTATCAGCATATATGCCCACCAACCATGGGTATTTGGGTATGGATGAACCGGGTAGGCATAGTAATACAAGGCTCAAAAGAAACCAGGCTATCGCAGGAATAAAACGGGGGAAAGACAATTGAAATGGAATTTAGCAGGAAAATATAGCAATTATTGTAAGCTGATCCTGTTAAGGTTGGGGGAGAATTCAATCTGTATATATAATTCGCTATAGGCGTTTGTGGAATAGTATTAACCAACCTTACCTGCAACATACATCTGATCCAGGTGTGGGGTAGGGCTACCGCCTTTATTCTCCAGCGTAATGGCAAAAAGAGTGGCTTTAGGAATATTCTTCATTTTGCAAAGACCTGCGCAGGCGCCTATTACACCGGCATCTACGGGCTTCCCGTCAACAATGGCCCATAACTGGTATTGTTTATCGGCAGCCGCTTCAGGTAGCTTATTGGGTAGTAGGTACACGTCTTTTGATTTGTTATCCCAGAAAATGGTGGCTAAGCTATTTTCCTTGCCTTTAATGCCGGACATTGACACTTTGATGAAATTAGGATCACTCATCATCTGCATACTTTGATACAGGTCCAGTACTTTGGTCTGGGTATTTTGGTTATCGGCCAGTAAACTGCTCTTTTCTAGCAATAACGCCTGGTAAGCTGTAGAAGTAGACCTGAATTGCTGATAAAAATATATGTTCAAGGCAGCACTGGCCACCAAAAGGATAACAGAGGCTGCAGCCACATAACGGCCCCAGGCATTGGGGCGTGCCATAGCTACCACTTTACCCTGTTCGCCAGCGAACTCATCCGCCAATATGGTAAATAACTGTTGCTTTACATAGGCAGGTGGGGGTACGGCGGCAGAAAGGGCTGTTTGTTCCAGAGAGGCTTCAAACGCGTCAATAGCTTTCCTGATTTCAGGGTACTGACGGCTTAATTGCTGCAGTTCTGCAGCTTCCTGTGCTTCAGCCATGCCTAAGACATAGCTTTCAATCACACCATTTTCTATGTAAGCCTTAATATCCACTTTATGGTTTAATAATTTCTCTTAATTGAATTAATGCTGTTCGTAATCTTGTTTTTACTGTTCCCAACGGAATACCCAGCATTTTAGCTATCTCATCCTGGGTATATCCCTGAAAATAAGATAATTCAACCAACACTTTGTATTCCTGCTTTAGGCTGTGTACCACTTTACGAAGCCCAATCTGGTCAATCCGCATTTCACTGGTACCGCCTGCTATATATACGTCTTCTGTTAACTCACGGTTTTGTTGGCTGTTTTGGTAACCCTTACTTCTGATAGTATCAATAGAAGCATTTCGGGCAATGTTTAACATCCAGGTAAATAAGCGTCCTTTGGTGCTATCGTAACTTTCGATTTGCTTCCACACTTTTACGAAAACCTCCTGTAATACATCGTTCGCCAGCTCCTCATCACTTACTATATTACGGATAATAGTCAGGAGTGCCCCTGCATAATTATCATACAGGTAACTGAATACATGCTGGCTACGTTGTTTTAACAACAGTACCAATTCGGGTTCGTCGTATTTTTTAACTACTTCCAAAAGCAGGTGGGCTTATGTATAAGGTTGATGAGAATAGATACGGTAAATGCTTTCATGCGGTTTTATCCTACTAACACCGCATACGCATCTTTGTTCAATAAAGCGTTTACAGAAGCGGTATCTGTAACCGTCATTTTAATCATCCACCCATCACCATAAGGATCGGTATTTACCAGCTCAGGTTGTTTTTCCAGCAAGGCATTTACCTCTGATACGGTACCGGCAACGGGTAAGAACAGGTCGCTAACAGTCTTTACTGCTTCTACAGTACCGAATATTTCCTCGGCAGCCAGGGTTTTCCCGGTAGTATTAATGTCAACATACACAATATCACCCAGCTCATGCTGTGCAAAATCTGTAATACCAATGGTGGCCACATTGCCGTCTAAACGGACCCATTCATGATCCTTTGTGTACCGAAGCTCTGCCGGAAAATTCATAGACTGTACTTTTTATTACTGCAAATATTGGATAAAAAACGATAGATGTTACTAAAGAACTGAAAAGTCAAAATTAAAAAGTTAAAAAACCTGCTGTTCAAAATACAGCAACACGTGGTCTTTAATAAAATTCTCCTGCTCATGCGATGCCATAACCGGCAATTCTTTTACCTGTTGATAATGGGGCCATCCATCGGCATCATTCCCTTCGAGAGCATAGTAGCCACTTTGACTAAGTACTTTGCAAACGGCCACATGCATCAGGTCTTGCTTTTGTTCTTTCGATATTTTTTCCACCATAAAGCCGGTTTCCTGCATGCCTATTAAAAAGAGAACGGCTTCCAGGTCGGGCTTTTTGCCAAAACGCTCCATTAATCGGGCCTCCAGGCCCCACCATCTCTGTTGTAAATCGTCGCTGATCAGCATAATCCTGTAAAGGTAAACGGTGGAAGCATGCCATCATCACCCCGCAAAAGTTATCTTTGCCGCAAATCGATTTGATATGTTACAGGTGAATGTATTGCGTAACAATACAGCGGACGTTAAAAAAAGACTGGCCATCAAGCATTTCAGCCAGCCCGAACTGGTGGATGCCCTTATTGCCATGGATGATGACCGGAAAAAGTTGCAGGCTGAATTTGATCATATACAATCCAAGGTAAATGCCACATCCAAAGAGATAGGAAAACTAATCGGGCAAGGTAAGAAAGAAGAAGCCGAAGCCAGTAAAACAGCTGTAGCCGACTGGAAAGCCAGCCTTGAACCCTTAAAAGAGCAAATGGCACAAGTAGAGAAGCAATTGCTTGATACATTGGTTTTATTACCTAACCTGCCCGCCAAACAAGTGCCCGAAGGCCGCACACCTGACGAGAATGTAGTTGTAAGGGAAGGCGGCAGTAAACCAAACCTCCCTGCAGGTTCTGTACCGCATTGGGACCTGATTAAACAATACGACCTCGTTGATTTTGAAACAGGGGCCAAAATTACGGGTAGTGGTTTTCCCTTGTACAAGGGAAAGGGAGCCAAATTACAAAGGGCATTGGTACAATATTTCCTCGATTATAATACCGCAGCAGGATACACAGAATACCTCCCCCCCTTTATGGTAAATGAAGCCAGTGCTTTTGCCACAGGCCAGTTACCGGATAAAGAAGGACAGATGTACCATGCCACTGCTGATAATTTTTACCTGATACCTACTGCCGAAGTACCCGTTACCAATATTTACCGGGATACGATAGTAAAGCAGGAGGAACTGCCTATAAAAATGACAGCCTACTCACCTTGTTTTAGAAGGGAGGCCGGAAGTTTTGGTAAAGATGTGCGCGGTCTTAACCGTGTGCACCAGTTTGAAAAAGTAGAGATCATTCAATTGGTAGAACCGGAGAAAAGTTTTATGGTTTTGGATGAAATGGTGCTGCATGTAGAAAAACTTTTGCAGGTTTTACAACTCCCTTACCGTATCCTACTTTTATGTGGTGGTGATATGGGTTTTACGAGTGCCATCACCTACGATTTTGAAGTATATAGTGCCGCGCAGGAACGCTGGCTGGAAGTAAGCAGTGTAAGCAATTTTGAAAACTACCAGGCCAACCGCATGAAATGCCGTTACAAAGATGCTGCCGGCAAAACGCAATTTGTACATTCTTTAAATGGAAGCTCATTGGCTTTGCCGAGGATCGTGGCCTGTTTGCTGGAGAATAACCAAACTGCAGAAGGCATCCAGTTGCCCGAAGTGCTACATAGTTATTTTGGATCAGGCAAAATAAGCAAATAGCCCCTCTGCTAAATTCTTTTTGCTATGTGATTCTCCTGTGTTGAAAAACAACTCTACACAACTACCAACTCATAAAAAGCCTCTGGGTTCAGGTATGTTTTGGCCAGTGACTGTAACTCTTCTGCCGTAATGGACCGAACTGTTTGGATACTGTTGTAGAAATAGGTTTCCGTTAAATTATTAAGGATATAACTTTTCCACCGCGCAATTACCTGGAACGGACCATCGAGGTCTCCGAGCAGGGAGCCGATCATATAATTTCGCACAAGGTCAAGTTCTTCACTATCCACCGGCTCATTACAAAGAATGGCCATTTCTTTATATACCTCTTCAATGGTTGCCTCACAAACATCCCTTCCCGCTTCGGTACTCACCATCCAGGCGCTGGCATGAATATGATTTTGCATATAACTATGTATGCCATAGGTATAGCCTTTGTCTTCGCGTATATTGCTCATCAGCCTTGATCCGAAGAACCCACCGAAAATATTATTCAATACCTGCACTTTCGGAAAATCCGGGTGATGACGGTTAAAAATAGGCCGTGCAATCCTTATCGCCCCCTGCACACCTGCTGTATCATTGATGATGTTGTATTTTTTTATACCGGCAGGCTCAACATTATATTGTATTTCAGGCACTGCTTTTTTATTCAGCGGCAGGTGGCCAAAAGCATGGTTAAGCTGCTTTGCCAGGTCGGCGGGTGGTTTGCCTGCAACAAATACCAGGCATTTTCCTTCGGTATAAAATTTTTTATAAAACGATACCAACTCATCTCTTTCTAATTGATCATAATCAAGTGTAGAGGTATAGCGGCCATATGGATGATGAAACCCATATACATATTCATCAATTAACCGATTGGCGATAAAATCGCATTTCTTCAGGTTAACTTCCAGTCTTTGCTTTTGATTTTGTTTGTAGATAGCCAGTTCTTCTTCAGGAAAAATACTTTCCGTCATCAACTCTGCTACCACCGGTAAGAGTTCTACCAGGTGTTTATTCAAACAATGTAGTGTTATGATCGCTGTTTCATTATAACAGCTGCGATTGAGGTAAGCCCCATGAAATTCAAAATGTTCATTGATGGCAAAAGCCTTTTTCTGGGTGGTGCCGTTCTTCAGCATAAAATTGGTAGTGGCGGCTACTATGTTTTTTTCTTCATACCAGTTGCCTGCATAAAATACCCATTCAAGCATCAACACATCCTGTGCACCCGCATCAATACTATATACCGGAATGCCGTTATCAAGTGTAAAATGTTCGTAGGGTTTCAATAGCAGTTTCATATCTACTGCATCTATTATTTCCGGGGCATTCGTTCTGTTGGTCATTATGACTTACTTACTATGATAAAATAATGTATTGCTGTTATCGTTCCTGAATACCTCTTTGCAGGATTGTTGTATATCTTCTGTGGTAACTTCATGGTATTTTTCCAGTTCCGTATTCATCAATTGTGCATCGCCCAGCAATTCGTACATGGCAAGGCTGTTGGCCCTACTCATCACACCCATATCTTCAAACGCGATAACGCTTTCTGTTTTGTTTTTTACTTTCTCCAATTCTAAAGCGCTTACAGGCGTTGCCATTATTTTTTCTATCTCTTCATCAACTGCTTTTGCGGCGGTTTCCATAGCCACGCCTTTCACAAGTTTTCCCTCTACTGCTACCAAGCCCTTATCTATACTGCCAAAATGATAGCAATCCAGCCCCGAAAACAATTGCCTTTCTTTAACCAGTGCCTGAAACATCCGTGAAGAGCCGCCACCACCTAAAATTTCCGTGGCCAGGTCCATCACATAATATCCTTTATCCAAACGTGCATCCATATGCCATGTTTTAATAAAAGCATCCAATGGAACATTGGCATACACTTCAGATTTCCTTGCTTCTGTTTGACGAGGCTCCGCGGGTAGCTTGCGGTGGTACTTTTCCCCCATGGGAATATCACCGAACCATTTATCGGCAAGTCGCTTTACGTTTTCAAGTTGCACATGCCCTGCCACTACCAGTATAGCATTTATGGGCCGGTAATGTTTAAAGAAAAAATGTTTCACATCATCGCTATTGGCATTTTCTACATGGCTTAATTCTTTACCAATTGTCATCCAGCGGTAGGGGTGCGTGGTATAAGCCAGTTCCCGCATTTTATGCCAGGTATCTCCGTAAGGTTTGTTGATATAGTGTTCTTTAAATTCTTCACACACTACTTTTTTCTGTACCAACAGGCTTTTTTCGCCAAAGGCGAGACTCAGCATCCGGTCGCTTTCCAGCCAGAAAGCAGTTTCAATATTTTCGGCTGGTAGCTGGCAATAATAATTGGTAAGGTCGTGTGTAGTATAGGCATTGTTTTCGCCACCGGCTCTTTGCAGCGGTTCATCATAATCAGGAATATGAACACTGCCGCCAAACATGAGGTGTTCGAACAAATGCGCGAACCCTGTTTTCTCGGGATTCTCGTCTCTTGAACCTACATCATACATAATATTCACTACCGCCATCGGGGTTGAGTGATCTTCATGCACCAGTACGCGCAAACCATTATCTAAAACAAACCGGTCGTATACTATCATATTGATTATTAAAAGAGCCTGCAAAAATAGGGCATTGCAAAAAAATAACGAAGGAATGTTCGCCAGTGGGTTTAGCGGCGTATATCTTTTACGTCAAGTGTCAGGATCATCGGCTGCTGGTTACGGAATACAACCACTTTTACCTTGCCGAGGCTGTTCTGAAAAAGATTTTTATATGCTTGGATATTTTTAGATGTATTGGTTTCTACAGAAAATATGATATCGTCACGCAGGAACCCGGCTTTATCACCCGGGGAATTAGGCATGATATCAATTACCCTGATCTCCCCATCTACCAGGTAAATACCCAACCCGGTATACGAATAATCAAATGCCTCATTAAAATGCGAATTGGGTTTTATATGAATACTTTGCTCGGGATAGTTAATCACTACATTAAACCGGCGAAGGATATCATTGCCAATCAACCCTCCCAATAACGGATAAGAAGTAACATTATAGTCGTCCTCAAAAATATGTATTGGTACTTTTCTGAATTTATACGGGCCGATCTTTACTTCCTTACCTACCGTAATGTTCATTTGCCTTTTTCCGCCTAGTCCTTCTGCCTGCGTAGGATAAAATTTTTTGCCTTTTTTAAAAACAGCACTATCCTCCACAAAATCTTTTGACAATAAAAAACTTAATCCTGCACCCGTATCAAAGATAAACCTGCTATTAATGGGCCTCTCATCGTTTATTGTTGCTGATTGCAGTGGCAGCGTAGAAAAATTAGGCTTTAGCAGATATCCACCACGCGGATATTTATATGTGCCGGGCGAAAACACTTCGAGTACCTGGCTATCATAGTCCAGCCTAACTATATATCTTCTTAAAAAACTATACCCGATAATACCATCTATTTTAATGCCATATACACTGGTAAGCAATTCATAATCATTAATATGAAAATCAAGGTGTATGGCCTGTAAGCCGGGTAATTTCAGTATATGGTCATTGGCAAACTCTACATTTTTAATTCCACCAATACCCCGAATGGTTTTATCGCTTTTTACAAGTGACAGGTTAAGGAAACGGGTAGTGGTAGAATCCAGGGAGATACCCCCACTTCCGGTATCGAAAACAAAATTCAATGAATCGGGAAAGTTATCAAATTGTGCTTTTATAATAATAATGCCCCCGCTTATCTGTGTAAACGGGAACCTGGAGAGTAATTTGGCTTGGGGGGGTACAAACTCCTCCTGTGCAATGCCGGTAAAGCAAATGCCAAGTAAGGCAATAACAAGGCAGAATCGTTTCATGCAGTTTGAAAATACGTCAAATACCCGTTTATACAACTTTAATAGGTAGCAAGTTCCCTTAAAAGCAGATAAACGGCTTGGAAACAGGACAGTTAATACTGGTTTTTCGATGCAACAGCTTAACCTTATCGCACTACCTTTGTTATCTTCTAAAATCAATCTGAGTGTATGCAATTAGCAGATTTGTACCAAAAAGCTTTACAATTTGAATTCTTAAGTATAGAGGAGGGCATGTTTTTGTTTGAACGGGCCCCATTAACAGAATTGATGTTTGTAGCCGATGAGCTGCGAAAAAAACAGGTCCTACACAATAAAGTAACCTGGCAGATAGACAGGAATGTAAATACCACCAATGTATGTGTTGCCAATTGCAAATTCTGTAATTTTTATCGGATACCCGGCCATGCAGAAGCTTATATTACCGATATGCCCACATACCGTAAAAAGATAGAAGAAACACTAAAATATGGGGGCGATCAATTATTACTGCAGGGCGGGCATCACCCCGAACTGGGACTGGATTTTTATACCAAAACCTTCCGTGCCATCAAGCAGGAATTCCCCGCTATTAAACTCCACTCACTCGGACCGCCGGAAGTGGCACATATTTGTAAGCTGGAAAAGATGAGCCACCATGCTGTTTTAAAAGCGTTACAGGAAGCCGGTCTTGATTCATTACCTGGTGCCGGTGCAGAAATACTGGTAGACAGGGTGCGACGCCTCATCTCAAAAGGTAAATGCGGCGCCGATGAATGGCTGGCCATTATGCACGAGGCCCATAAACTGAATATTACCACCAGTGCCACCATGATGTTTGGACATGTAGAAACTCTGGAAGAACGTTTTATTCACCTTACCCGTATCCGTGAAGTACAGAGCCGTAAACCTGCAGAGGCCAAAGGATTTCTGGCTTTTATACCGTGGACTTTTCAGGATGTAGACACATTACTGGCGCGGATAAGGGGCGTACACAACCTGACAACCCCCGATGAATATATCCGGATGATTGCTATAAGCCGGATCATGTTACCCAATGTAAAGAATATACAGGCCAGTTGGTTAACGGTAGGCAAACAAACAGCACAGATCTGTTTACATTCAGGTGCCAATGATTTTGGCAGCATCATGATTGAAGAAAATGTGGTAAGTGCGGCGGGCGCCCCACACCGTTTTACCTATAAAACCATACAGGAAGCCATACAGGAAGCGGGTTTTCAGCCACAGCTCAGAAACCAGCAGTATGAATGGAGGGAGATACCCGAAACCATACAGGAGCAGGTGATTGATTATTGATTTTTATTTAACGTTTTATCAGGCCAGCCACTATGAATTGCCGTTGAAGACGAGTACATTCGTGTATACACAAACCAAACTTTATGAGGCCAAAACTAACCCTGTTGCTCTTACTGGCATTTGGTGCCCTTGCTTCATCAGCCTATTTCCTGGTAAAAAGTGAAAATGAAAAAATGGCCTGCGAAAAAAAATGCAGCAACAAAAAATCCCCGGCGGTTGAACAAAATGGCGGTGGAGAAGAGATGTTAGACGCTTCTTTCCATTATATGATTGTATCTACTTTTAAATAAACCCTTATCCTGCGACGATTTCCGCAGGATTTTTTTCTTTGCCCTTGTAACATAATGCCCCCCCGGGACGTATCACTCCTGTACAACGCAAACAATCTGAAACATCCCTGCTGTTTATGACGGAGAAAGAGTATAACCAATGTGTGAACCAATACGCCGATAATGTGTATCGCTTTATCGTGAAAAACCTCCGTCATGAAGAGGATGCCAGGGACATTGTGCAAACGGCTTTTGAAAAATTATGGCGAAACAGGGAGGCGGTGGATTCGGAAAAATCAAAATCATACCTTTTTACCGTTGCTTATAACCAGATGATAGACCATATCCGGAAGAACAAACGGATACAGTTAAAAGAAGATTTTTCAGAAGATGCAAGGGTAGAACACCAAAGCAATGGTAATTTGAAAAAAGCCCTTATGGAAGCATTGAACCGCCTGAATGAAATCCAGAAAAGCCTGGTAATGCTAAAAGATTATGAAGGATACAGTTATGAAGAGATAGGTAACATTATGGGATTAAATGAAAGTCAGGTAAAAGTGTACCTGCACCGGGCAAGGTTAACATTAAGGAACTACCTGGTAAGCCCTGAGAATGTGAGATAAGAAATAATAAAAATGGATCGAGGAACCCATACAAAAATCATCAAACTCTGAAATGAATATTAACCGGCATAATTTCGAGGAATTTTTCCTGCTTTATGCAGATAGTGAGCTATCTGCTGCGGATAAACAAACTGTTGAACAGTTTGTGCAGGAAAATCCTGACCTTGCCAATGAGTTGGATCTGTTTCAGCAAATGCAGTTGTCCCCTGAGGCGGTGATCTTTGATGATAAAGCTCTTTTATACAAAAATGAGTCAACCGAAATTAATCTGACTAATTATGAAACGCAGTTCCTGCTATATGTAGACAATGAACTGGATACTGATACAAAGGGTAAGACCGAAACTTTTGTATTGCAACACCCTTCTTTACAGGAAACATTCACTTTATTAAAGCAAACCCGGTTAGAACCAGGGCCCATTCTCTTCCCGCACAAACAATCTTTATTCAGAAAAGAAGAAAAAGAAAAACCTGTTATTCGCCTGCATTGGATGAGGATAGCCATTGCCGCAGTATTCATAGGTTTAGCCGTATTGGTATGGACGCTGATTCCAAAAATAAAGAGCCCTGAACAAACCCTTGCTAAATTGACCCAGGCAAAAAAACCTGCCGATCAAAAAAATATAGGCGTTAGTATAAACAAAATAACAGATGATAGAAAAGTTGCAGTAACAACCGTGACCGCTGCGCTAAGCAATACGGTTTCAACATTACCCGCAAGTAATGAAAATAATACACTTTCAAAAAAGGGTTCGGCGGGAAATACCCCAAACCTGATTGCCCCAAATGAAGAAACCGCTTTGCCGCTTGAATTGAAAAAAACAGACCTGGCCGTAGTTAATTCAGTACCCCCTTCAAAAACAGAACAGCCTGCGCAAAGGCCTCCGGAAGGAAAAGCACCTATCGCCAATACGGATTTGATAGTAGCGAATATTCATGCAGAAGATAACGCTATCGAAAAAAATATTGTAAAGCCAGCGGTATACAAAGAGCTGGATACGGAAGACGATAAAAAAAGTTTATACCTGGGTTCTATTGAAATAAATAAAGACAAACTCCGTGGTTTTTTCAGAAAAGCAGGTAATCTTTTCCGCAATAAGGCCAGGCAGCAACAGGAAGATGAAAAATCAGAAATAAATCCTGTTACAAACACCCGATCATTAAAATAACAAGAAAATTAAAGAAAGATGAAACACTTAGTATGTTTAACAGCCATCTTATTGGTTGCAGGATGGAGTTTTGCTCAATCAGACAGTTCTGCTAAAAATACCGACACGGTGAAAGTGGGTAATTTCATCATTATCAAAAAAAATAAAGGAAATACAGTTTCAGAAAACGCCGATAATAACCGCAATCATTCCAATGATTACCGGGTAGAGCGCCGCTCAAGAAGAAGAGGTAATGTAAGTACCAATTGGTGGATAATGGATCTTGGGTTTGCCAACATGCGCGACAATACGGACTATGCTGCCGCGCAGGCCGGCGGTTATTTTAAAACCTTACGTCCCGCCGATGGCGCAGTTACACAGAACAACTATAAACTTAACACGGGTAAATCCAGCAATGTAAATATCTGGCTGTTTATGCAAAAACTAAACATAATAAAACATGTAGTGAATTTGAAATATGGATTTGGTCTGGAGATGTATAATTTCCGGTACGACACACGGCTAAGTTTTAGAAAAGATCCCGCTCCGTTTGCTTTTAACGATTCGATAAACTTTAGCAAGAATAAACTCTATGTAAGTTACCTCACTGTTCCCATCATGCTGAATTTTAATACCACACCCGATAGCCACAGGGGCCTGAGTTTCAGTGCCGGTGTAAGTGCGGGGTACCTGTATGGCAGCCGTAACAAACAGATTAGCGGAGAGCGTGGTAAACAAAAAATTGAAGGCGATTTTAATTTCGAACCCTGGCGTTTTGCGGCTGTTGGCGAGATAGGTCTTGGCCCCATACGTTTATATGGCACCTACAGCCTGAACCGATTGCAGAAAGAAGTTACCCGCGTTGAACAATATCCGTATGCAGTTGGGATAAGGTTTAGCAACTGGTAAGCTATTCATCGTTTAATTCTCATGTTGTATACTACGCGCCCCTTTTTTAAGGGGCGTTTTCGTTTTGCACAAGTAAGCAGTTGTACTTTTTGAAGGTTGTTTAGGTACTGTTTCAATAAGAGAAAAACGAAGAAAAAGAGAAATGTGGATTCCTTTTTAGCTTCTTTTCTCCATCTTTCTATTAATGAAATTCTTAATTCGCATTTTCGCTGCATCTGTTAATTCCGCATTAACTTAAATTTTGGTGAATTAACCCTTACACAACATACTAATCGAATAGTTTTCCGTCAAATTAAAAAAAGATGAAAACACCTTCAATGAAAATGCCCTTGTATTTGTCATTGCATACTGTTGCTGCCGTAACGAATACATCATTCAAAAAAATGAAAACGCCTTTGTATTTGTCGTTAATGGGGGTAGTTGCCCTCACAAATACTTCTTTTAAAAAAGCGAAAGCCATTAATCTCCGAACGGTAACAAGGAATACGTATTCGGTTATTATCGTAAAGAGTAAATATGAACTAAAGATTATAGATTCTACGGGTGAATGGATTGTAACCTATCCGGTTGTATTTGGAAATAAGGACCTTGGCGATAAAATGATGCAGGGCGACAGGCGAACACCGGAAGGCATTTTTCATATCCTCAATAAAAGAAAACATGAGAAATGGGACAGTTTTATGTTGATTGATTATCCCAATCAGGATAGTTACCAGAAATTCAATGCACGTAAAGCAAAAGGGATCATACCGACAGGTGCACAGATAGGCGGCGCAATTGGTATTCACGGCACCTGGCCACATGAAGAGTTTGCGATTGACCAATATCAAAACTGGACAGAGGGGTGTATCAGCACCAAGAATATTTACATAGAGGAAATATTCAGTCTGCTGCCGGTGGGAACGACGGTGGAGATAAAAAGATAACTATTTTAAGCTAGCCTCTCTGTGAAATGCTGTTCACTCTGTGATCCGTGTTAAAGAAATATAACTAAAGTTTTAATAATTATTTTCAAAAAAGGAGAGCACAGGGTACACAGAGAGAGTAAAGGGGTTAAAGTATTTCACAAAACAAAACTGCCCATCCTATTATGGACGGGCAATTTGCATTGGATCATAAAATACAAAGCTACTGCTTTTGAAAGCTTAGTTCAGTATATTAATTTAATTATGCGGCCGCGGAGGTGGCGGCGGGAGTTTTATTTTTTTAATGCCCAGATCATTGGCCAATCCACGGTTTTTCTTTTTAGCTTCCGCTACATGTTTTTCATGAGCTTTTTTAAACCGGAGATGTAGTAAATCGTTTCCACTCGATTTTACATGTCGTTCTTGCGTTTTTAGGTCGTTGCCTACATCTCTTTTCGCTAAAGGCGGAGCTGGTGGCTTGGGCGGTTGTGCCATAGCCATACCTGCTACAAGAACAGTGCTGAATAAAAATAATACTAATTTTTTCATGGTATTTGTTTTAAAGTTAAAATGATTGTTTTTTTAAGACAGGCATTCTTACGAATGTCTTTATACACTAATCTGCTTTCGTTCCCGAATATAAAAGAAAAATAACAAAACCACCCATCTCTTGCAGACGGGCAGTTTCTATTGGATCATAAAACGGGAATAGCATGCATTAAGCGGTCTGCTAAGCATTCAATTAACTTCCACTCTTTTTTTCGGCTGCTTCATGTTGTTTATGAATTGCTTTTTTTGCTTTAATCGACGGATGCTCTTCGCCTTTTGCCCGAAGGTCTTTGGCAATTGCATGCTGGTTCTTCCTGGCAGCCTCTTGCTTTTCGCTCTGCGCATGAGCACTTTTCAATCTTAAATGTGCCACATCAGTCATCTTAGCATTTTTATGTGCCCGTTTGTCTTTAATAGTTTCACGCAGGTCTTTCTTTTCCTCCTGTTTGGCAGTTTGCGACATAGCCGTACCTGATAAAAGAGCGGCACTAAACAGGAACAGTACTAATTTTTTCATGTTACTTTTTTTATTAAAGTGAATGCTGTAACAGCATAATACTTATAGTATACTAATACCATACCACATACTCTTTAGAGTGCCTTTTCAGCCTGCTTTAAGCTTTCACCGACCGTATATTTCCCATATTTAACAGCTATCCGTGAAGTATGTAACCTTTTATCAATGAACAGCGTACACTTCTTTACCACAGATTCCAATAATTCCCAGGCGGGCTAATCATTAATTGAATTATTTGTGATAAATTCAGGATTCAATTTTTTTCTACCTCTAACAACCAACGATTGACAGCATGAAAAAGAAAACAGCCAACAAAAATCAGGAACCAGGTAAACAGGACTCAAGACGAAGTTTTATCCGGAATGCAGCATTGGCTGCCGCCGGGTTTTACATTGTGCCACGCCATGTGTTGGGCCGCGGCTTTACAGCACCCAGCGACAGGCTTACGGTAGCCGGTATCGGTGCAGGTGGTAAAGGCGAAAGTGATCTGTGGAATTTTTTCCAGAGCGGCAAAGCCGATATCGCTTTTCTATGCGATGTAGATTCCCGGCAAACGGCCAAGAGCCGCGAGCGTTACCCCAAAGCAAAGATTTACAAAGATTATCGCGAAATGCTTGACAAAGAACACAAAAACATTGATGCCTGTTCTGTCTCAACCCCCGATCACATGCATGCCGTAATTGGTATGGCTGCCATGCAACTGGGCAAACACGTGTACATTCAAAAACCATTAACCCACGATATTTACGAAGCCCGTATGCTTACCGAAGCGGCCCACCGTTACAAGGTCGTAACCCAAATGGGTAACCAGGGTGCTTCCGGCGATGGCGTTCGCCAGTTACAGGATTGGTATAATGCCGGTATTATCGGTGATGTACATACTATTTATTGCTATACCGATAGGCCCGTTTGGCCACAGGGCGTTCCCTGGTCGGCCGACAAACCTCCTGTTCCTGCAGAATTAGACTGGAACCTTTGGTTAGGTACTGCTCCCTATAAAGATTATGTAGAAAAACTAATTCCTTTTAACTGGCGCGGCTGGTGGGATTATGGTACCGGCGCTTTGGGTGATATGGCCTGTCATATTATGGCTCCCGCCTTTGCAGTGCTCGGTCTTGGCTATCCTATCGCTGCTGAATGTAGTGTAGCCACTCCTTATATACAAAACTGGACCCGTGGTGTGTATCCTGATTCGGGACCTGTTTCTTCCTCTATTACATTAACCTTTAAAGGAGTAAACGGCAAGCCCGATGTAAAACTACATTGGATGGATGGAGGTATTCAACCCGACCGTCCTGAAGAGCTTGGTGCTAATGAAATAATGGGTGATGGCGGCAACGGTGCTATCTTCCTCGGCTCAAAAGGTAAAATGATGTGTGGTACTTATGGTATTAAACCTACGCTTTTACCAACTTCCCGCTCTGCCGAAACCGTGGTTCCGCAAACGGTAGCCCGTGTTCCTAAAGGAGATAATGGCCACTATGCCGCATGGGTAGAAGGTGCTATTGCCGGCTACGGATCTGCCAAAGCTAAAAACCTGAGTTCTAATTTCGATGTGGCCGGCCCGCTTACTGAAAGTGTATTGATGGGTAACCTCGCCATACGCAGTTATAACATTACCAAAAAAGACGATAAGGGAAGGAACACATATCCCGGCCGTAACATCAAGTTATTGTGGGATGGACCAAATATGAGAATCACAAACTTCGATGAAGCTAACCAGTTTGTGAAGAGATCTTATAGGGAAGGATGGAGTTTGGGTGTTTAATTACAACTCACCCTGGACTCCTGAATGGGAGTTAATTTAAATAAAAAACTGCGGTTCATTTTGAATCGCAGTTTTTTATTTAAATGATATATCTTGATTTTGCCCACTCCCCTTAGGGGGTTGAGGGCTAACTAAAGTTCTTCATATATTTCGCATCTGCCTCGGCACTTTGCATTGGATTGCTTCCCGTAAATGCTTCCTGTTCTATAATATAATATTTTAATCCTTTAGAGGTGCCCGCTTTTAATATGGAAGCAAAATCAATGGTGCCTTTTCCTATCTGTACCGATTCATGACCCTCTTTTGAATTGGTTTTGGCTAAGTCTTTTACATGACAAAGTTTGAAACGGCCCGGATGTTTGGCAAACCATGCTTTGGGGTCTTCTCCGGCAGCAACCACCCAGTAAATATCCATTTCAAAATCAACCAGGTCTTTATCGGTATTGTCCATCATCACATTCTGCGGTATCATACCATCAACAGGCTTGAATGAATAATCATGGTTATGATAGGCAAAACGTATCCCGTTCTTTTTACAAATTTCACCCGATTTATTGAACTCATCGGCGAACTTTTTAAAATTCTCAATTGATTTTTGCGGACCTTTATAAGGACAGATCAAATATTTCATGCCTATCTCTGCTGCCTCGGCTGCTTTACGTTCAAAGTCAACTGTATTATTGCAGTGCGATGAAATAATACCCATGCCAAGGTCGTCCATGTATTTTTTGAACTCTGTATTTTTCCATCCCCAAAACATCCCTTTCGAACCTTCAAAACTTTCAATCTGCCGGTAACCGTATGTGGCTATTTTTTGCAAAGTATCTTTCGCATTGGTGCCCATATCTTCTTTCACGGTCCACAGCTGTAAGCCAAAAGAGTGGATATTTTTTTCGCCTTGGGCATACGATTCCAAAAAAGAAGACTTTCCTTTAAACGGCAACGTTAATGCCAATGTTGCAAAAGCACCACTTCGTAAAAAATCCCTTCTGTTAGTAGACATAGCTATTCGTTTTTAAAATCCAGTGGTTATATCCGTTCTTTTATTTTTTTTCAAAATGCATGATCAGTAGGTAGTTTGGCATTATTCCACACCAATGCCAAACTCCAAACTATTTTATGTAGCCCATGCTTTATCCCCTTTCTTATAAGGTATACATCCTTCATATTTTCCTGGTACCGCTACATAACGCAATGCTTTGGTAGCACCTTCTTCCGAAGTGAAATAGCCCCAAAGGGTTAATTCTTTCATCATGCGGAAATAATGGTTGGGATCTTCTTTTTTCTTTGATTTTTGATAATCCTGTTGTTCTTTGTCTAAAGCAACCAACAGGTCATGCCGCTGTGCAGGCGTACTTTCCATGAACGACTTGCTGTTTTTTGTTTTGCTGGCTTCATCCAGTTTTTTAAGTCCGTCCATGAAAACCTTCTGGTCTTTTTCTTCATAGCAATCGCGCACAATTACCGTCATAAACTCACCCACTTTAGCTGCTTTTGCGCCTGGGGTACTGGTTGCAGGAAGAATGGTTTCTGCTACCTCATCTAAAAAAGAAATGTCGGTGGCAGAAAAAGTTACGCCGGCATCTTTTGTACTGGTTTTGCAACCCGATAAAAAAGCATCGGCACCCAAAATAGTTCCACCCAGGAGCAAGGCTACACTGGATATGGCTTCTCTTCTATTCATGAGATTGTTTTTTTAATGGTTTATTATTTAGTGAGTTATTAGTGGGTGAGTGGTGAGTGAAGGCTTCCTGCCAACTCACCACTCACTATTCACGTTATAGGTTTTGTTTCTTTAATTCCGAAACCGCATGATCCACGGCCCTTGCTGTAAACGCCATGTATGTAAGCGATGGGTTAACACAGGCAGCTGATGTCATGAATGCGCCGTCTGTTACATATACATTCAGTGCATCCCATACCTGGTTGTTTTTATTTACCACAGAGGTTTTGGGATCGGCACCCATTCTCGCCGCACCCATTTCGTGGATGCCGCGGCCATGTATGGCATTGCCATCATATCCTTTCACATCTTTTACTCCTGCATTGGTCAGCATTTCAATGGCATCGGCCTGCATATCCTTACGCATTTTCAGTTCGTTGTCTTTCATCTCACAATCAAAAGCCAACACATTCAATCCCCATTTATCTTTCTTGGTTTTATCCAGTGTTATTTTGTTGCTGTGGTCGGGTAGTATTTCACCAAATCCACCCATACCCATTGTCCAGCTACCCGGTTCTGTAAGTGCATCTTTAAATTCACCGCCAATACTCATTTCTGCAATATCGCGGCTCCATCCCTGGCGGCTTGCCCCACCCTGGTAACCAAAGCCACGCAGGTAATCACGTTTATCACCAAACAGGTTACGGTAACGTGGAATATAAACACCATTGGCACGGCGGCCAAAATAATATTTGTCTTCATATCCTTCTACCCTTCCACCTGCACCCACCCCTAAATGATGGTCCATCAGGTTATGACCCAACTCACCGCTGCTGCTGCCCAAGCCATCAGGCCATACATCGGTTGCAGAGTTCATTAATATCCACGCAGAATTAAAAGTAGACGCATTCAAGAAAACGATCTTCGAATTGAATGTGTATGTTTTATTTGTTTCAGCATCCAGTACTTCTACACCCGTTGCTTTTTTCTTGTTTTTATCATATATTATTTTAGTAACGATAGACCATGGCCTTAATGTAAGCTTACCCGTTTTCATCGCTGCAGGCAAAGTAGAAGACTGTGTGCTGAAGTATGCACCAAACGGGCAACCTAACCAGCATTTATTTCTAAACTGGCACGCAGTTCTTCCTTCGTGGGCAACAGTTATGTTGGCGGTACGGCCAATGATCATGGAACGCGCGCCTTTATAATACTCTTTCATTCGGGCAGACACATCTTTTTCTACACAGGTCATATCCATGGGTGGCAGAAACTGTCCATCTGGTAATTGTGCCAATCCGTCGCGGTTACCACTGATACCTGCAAATTTTTCTACATGGTCATACCAGGGTTCGATGTCCTTATAACGTACGGGCCAGTCAACCGCGATACCATCTTTGGCATTGGCTTCAAAATCAAAATCGCTCCAGCGATAACTTTGTCTTCCCCACATTAATGAACGACCACCTACATGGTACCCACGAAACCAATCATATCTTTTAATCTCTGTGTAGGGGCTTTCTTTATCACTTGCCCAATAATCGGTGTTCCACTCGTTCAAAGTATATTCCCTGCTTAATACAGGATAATCTTTGATCAGCTGCTGCGTTTTGCGGCCACGGTGTGGCAGGTCCCATGCTTCTTTGTTGGCGTTCACATAATCTTTTATGTGCTCAATATTACGCCCACGTTCCAGCATCAACACTGTAAGCCCTTTTTCTGTAAGCTCTTTAGCGGCCCAGCCACCGCTGATACCGGAGCCGATGACGATTGCGTCGTAGGTTTGATCGGACATGATTCTGTTTGTTTTTTATGATTGGTTATTATTCACTCTATAGTCAGTGGCCCGTAATCAAAAGGAAAATCTCATCCATCCATAAACCAAGGACCATGGTCTCTGGACTATGTATCATCCTTCTTATACATCACATATCATCACCGCCTTTCGCAATGATTCCAGTTTATCTGCTGCCAAAGGAATAAATTCCTGTGCTACATAATCATTAAACCCGGTGGCCAATATCGCTTTCATAATAGCAGGATAATATAGTTCCTGCGTTTCATCTATCTCATGCCTGCCCGGAACACCGGCTGTATGATAATGACCGATATACGTATTGTAATCCCTGATCGTTCTGATCACATCCCCTTCATCAATCTGCATGTGATAAATATCATACAATAGTTTGAAGTTGGGCGAGCCTATTCGCTTGCATAATTCCACACCCCATTGCGTCCTGTCGCACATATAATCTTTATGGTCCACTTTACTGTTCAGCAATTCCATTTGGATAACCACACCTCTTTTTTCTGCCTGCCCAATCACCTGTTTAATTCCCTCTACACAATTCTTCAATCCTGTTTCATCATCCATACCATTGCGGTTTCCGCTGGCGGTAAACAGGTTCCTGAATCCGGCATTGGCTACAAGGTCAATATGCTCGGTATAATTTTTTATTAACGTAGAGTGATACTGTTTATCATTCCAGCCTTTTGATAAACTGATTTCGGCACCATTGCACATGGTAGAAACCAAGTTGTATTTTTTAAGTGTGTCCCAGTCTTTGGGTCCAACCAGGTCAATCCCTTTTAAACCGATCTCATTACCAAAAGCACAAAGCTGATCTAATGGTGTATCATTAAAACACCAGCGGCAAACAGAATGTTGGATATTACCTTTCAACATGGCTGTTTTTTTTTTAGCAGGAATAAAAGAAGGCAAAGCCGTTCCTGCAGCCAGTGCGGCTGAACCAGCTATGATACTTTTGATTGCGTGCCTCCTGTTTGGATTGTCTGTCATAGTGTATGCCCTCTAAATATAAACCGATGTTGCTCAGGCAACAGCGGCTGTTGATGAATTTGTATTTTTTTTGCCACGCATGTAAAACAACAAAATGGTAAATGCTACAATTAGTATAATAGGTATTATCAACGTAGCATTCAATACCTCGGGGCCTGCTGCTTTCTTGGCTTCGTTTATGGCCATTTCAGAAGTATCGCCTACCGGCATTTTATTGGCTACCAGTTTATCATAATATCCGCCCATAAATATGGTATAGACAGATACCGCAAACATACCTGCTCCGCCCATCAGGTTCATCCCAACCGCACCGGTTTTAGGGAGATTCTCTGATACAAATCCAAGCATACATGGCCAGAAATAACATACACCCATACCGAATATGATGGCACCTACAAACAACATATTGCCGGAGCTGTGGCCTAACAGGTATAAACCTAATGCAGATAAAATGGATGATATTAATAACACGCCTGTCGGGGAGAAACGGTGCACTACCGGCCCGGCAAATCCACGGCCAATAACCATGATACCCGTTTCAATGGTAAGGAGAAGGATAGCATTATCAGATACATTCTTTAA
>JANXUL010000104.1 GCA_025356235.1 Bacteroidota bacterium | reverse complement strand
CAAATGTTTTAAACCACAAGGTGCATTTTATGTATTTCCTGATGTGAGTTATTATTATGGTAAGGCAAACGGTACAGAAACTATTACCAATGCGGCGGATTTCAGTATGTATCTTTTAAATACAGCGCATGTTTCCTGCGTAATGGGCGATGCTTTTGGCGAACCCAATTGCGTTCGTTTTTCGTTTGCCAACAGCATGACCAATATTGAAAGGGCCTGGGCAAGAATTAAAGAGGCGTTGGGTAAATTGAAATGATAATTTTAAAAACTGTCATTTCGACGAAGGAGAAACATGGTATCCGATTAATAGATTTCTCCTTCGTTGAAATAATGGCGGTTTACTGTTTATTTTGATCCAGTAGCTATTCCACCCTTTTTGCTATCCACATTCACTGTATATTTTCCACCACCCTGCACGATCCATTTTACAGTCACCGCTCCCATACCTGGAATATTGGGGACCTCAATAGTTTGCGGGTTGTTTTTTTGTTCGGTAGTTAAGTTCAGGTCTTTATTCTCTACTGTCATACCTGCCAGTACTTTTCCGGAAGTGGACAAACTGATATAGTCCGGTCTTTCAATTTTATTTTTGGCATCCTGGCTGCTGTGCGTGGGCATCAGGCGTTGGTTGGCAATAACGGCCGTTACTTCTTTTATACCATCACCCAAATCTTTTTCAATAATATCCTGCACTTCTAATTTGGGTGTGGAATAACAATGGTAAATACTGAATGCCATATTTCTATGTGCATCTGATTCTAAGAGAAAGCCGGGATGTGCGCGGGTAAAGTTTTTCTTAAAACCACCAATCTCAATTTTTCCAAATTGCGGGTGATTATATTCTTTCCATGGAACAAAAGCATCCTGGAAAAGCAGGTACCTGTCGAAATTATAGGTACTATTATCAAATGGGTCGCGGGTTCCTTCTTTCATGAACATTAAATAGGGTGTCCATAATTCATTTGAGTAGGTGTAAATACCACGACCTGCATAAAACCAATCCAGTTCACCACCGTAAGCCGAATACAAATCTTTATACACTACCAAATATTTATACCCGGGTAATAACTCCTCCCCTTTTTTACCAATCGCATCATATACCAAAAGGTCCTGTGCATTATAGGTACTCACATCTTCCTGACCGCCGGGCCCCCTTAGAATCATGCCGCCTGCATTGTGAAAAGACTGGGCTGCTGCAATATTCGGGTGCTTCATTACAAATTCCATAACAGCCCTGTTTTCTGGTAAGGAGAAAGGATATTTATACGCGCCATTCTGAATATAATTCGGTTGCCATCCCCATCCCCAATCACGGTTGGGATCATATTCAAATGCATATCCATCTTCACTTACACGGCCATCCCCATCTTTATCCATTCCTTCAATACCAATAAACTCATAATCACCTTTTTCATCGGGGCCAACCTGGATCATATTTCGAGGGTCTTTGGGATCTATTTTAAAACGGCCATTCGGACTTTTTCTACGCATCAGTGTAATATTGCCGTCTCCATCAAGGTCTTCATACGCATCTTCATTTACCAATCCATCCCCATCATTATCTACCGGAATTAAACCCGATCGTGGCGAATTGGATGAATTGGGTTTATGGATATAACTGTCGCGGCCATCAGGATTAATCGTAGGTATGATATAAAATACCTTATCTCCCAGTAATTCCTGTATGAATTTGGTATCGCCAAAAGATTCTGTCAGGTACCACGCGGTGTACATGGCAAATTCTGCGCCCTGTATTTCATTTGAATGGATATTTCCATCAATGTACATTCCAGGTTTTTTGGCTGCATCGCCTTTTTTGAAATCAGTTATCGTCAGGCACCAGAGATCGCGGCCTTCATAGGATTTACCAATTGATTCCAGTTTAGCCAGGTTCGGATAGGCTGCGGCAATTTTTTTACAGATTTCACTAATGCCCGCATGGTCATAATACCGGTTCCAGGTAACGGTTACTTTCGGATTAGCAGGCGAGCCTGCCGCTTTAAATACCTGTTCCGGTGTTTGTGCAAAAGCTGTGGAACCAAAAAATAAGGCTATTACAGCGATGATAATTTGTATAGTGCGTTTCATAATACTTTGTTTTGTTGGTTAGAGCGTTACTTCTATATTTTTTACACCCGCGGTAGGGCAGCCTATTTCAATCGCCAATTTGCCGGTTCCCTTAATCAGCCAATTGAAAGATTGTGAAGCGGAAGCATCCAATGAACTTAAAAGTGTGATCTTTCTTCCGCCAACTACTTCCTGTTTATCTACTGTTTTTACAGCCACTTTGAGTTTCTTTAAAAAATAACTTCGTTCACCCAGTTTACTATGTGTTGATAAGCCGCCTTTGTTAATCAGATCTAAACTAATGCGCGTAAAGCCATTGCTAAGTTTTTCTGTTTTCAAATTCAGAACATCTATTTCTGGTTGTTGATTGGCGAGTTTAACCAGGAATTCTGTGTGTTTCTTTACAATATCTGCGACCATTTTATAAGGCGGATTGATCATAACAAAAGGATCCAGCCCACCCACTTCTACTTTCTGATTGGGATAGTCCGGATTAGATACCGTTTTCCATTCTGTAAAGGTGTTGGTAATTCCCTGTTGTTGTGCCCAACGCAGGTAATTAGCGGTAGGGTCTTCTACGGTAAAAGCTTTTTCCTTTTTAGCGGTATCGGGTTTCGCTTTGGGTACCCACCAACCCGGCGTACTGAAACTATACCGGGCATAATGAAAATAACCCCACGATAATATATCTCCACCGGCAGGTGATATTTTGGGCGCATCCTTTGTACCGGTTATTTTATTATATAATTCGCTGACCATGCTGTTTGCTTTGGCATCGGGTTCTAAATACCCCGCTAATATGCGCTCCTTTGCAGCAGCGGGATTGAAAGTAACAGGATTTGATAAATTATTATTACTGCCAAAACTGATGATAGCATATACATTAAATGCATCGTATAAAAAATTGAGCAGCGCCCTTGTCTCTTTTTCACTGGCAGGGTAATCGCCTGCTCCGGCTGCAAAAGTGTTATGCTTATAAGTAAGGTTTTTATTGAAGGCAATACCACCTTCCCCATCTTCATTCAATAACCCGTCTTTATCATTGTCAATTCCTTCAATAAGGAGTATGTATTTGCCCTTCTCACCTTTGCTTGGATCGGCTTTGATCAATACCCGTGGATCATCAGGGTGTATTTTATAATCACCGATAGGCGATTCTGCCCGCATCTGGGTAATTTTTCCGTTACCATCAAGGTCGTCAAACCCATCTTCATTCAGTTTACCATCACGGTCATCATCAGTTTCTGTTGCATTGCCCGTACGTTCATATTTTAATTTCGCAAAATATTGTTCCATGGCATCCGGACTCATGTTCGGAAAAACATAATAGGTTGTTTTGGCCAGCAGGTTTTTAATACTGTCGCTATTACTGCCTTTCAACAGGTTTTCTGCAAAACCTATGGCCAATTCAGTACCTAATAAATGATTTCCTTCTGTACCGCCTACAACCGCAATCGCAGGTTTGGATTCGGTTTTACCAGAACCGATCGTCAATAGCCAGATGTCTTTGCCACCATTGGTTTTAGTAAGGGAAATAAGCGTAGTTAAACCGGGATAGGCTTTCGTTAATGCATTGAGCCTGTTGGTTTGTTCTGCATGATTGCTATATTCCTGCGCCGACAGCGAAGCCGCAAATAATATAAACAAAGTTGCAAATAAGGATTGTCTCATGAAGCATGTTTTAGGTTTTAAATATAGTGGAATTGCTGAATTATCGAATAAGAAATGGGTGGATGGCAGAAAGGGTTAGAATAGGTTAAATAAGTTAAAAGGGTTAAATGGGGGGAGTGTTTTTTATGATTTTTTTATCTTTATAATAATGTCATTTAATCCTTTTAACTTATTTAACCTATCCTAACCTAGCCTATTTAACCCATTTAACCCCTTCATCGTATTTTGCACCTATGAGCGATCCCGGCAAATCAGAGATGTTCCGTAACCGGCTTTCCAAAGTATATAAGCACAGGAGTAAACAGGCAAAACGACTGCAACTATCCTGTTACCGTATCTATGACCATGACCTGCCTGAATTCCCTTTCTGTATTGAATTGTATGAAGATAAAATTTACCTGGCCGAATACCTGCGCAGGCATGGCATGACGGATGAAGAGCATGAAGTTTGGCTGGATGGGTGCCTTTCTGTTATCAGTGAGATAACGGCTGTTCCAACAGATAAGATGTATGTACGGCAACGGAAACGTATGTCGCACCGGGAAGGACAGTACGAGAAAATAGATACCAAACAGGAATTCTTTACAGTGATTGAAAACGACCTGAAATTTTTAGTGAACCTGACGGATTACCTGGATACAGGCCTATTCCTCGATCACCGCATCACCCGGCAAATGGTGAAAGAACTTTGTGAGCATAAACGTGTGCTTAATCTTTTCTGTTATACCGGTTCCTTTTCAGTGTATGCCGCTGCAGGTGGAGCAAATACGGTTACGTCGGTAGATCTTTCTAAAACCTACCTGAACTGGGCCGAAGATAATTTTGTGATCAATCTTTTAAAAGATAAGGAAAGGTACCGGTTCGATCATGCAGATGTAAAACAGTATTTAAAAACCCTTGT
>JANXUL010000098.1 GCA_025356235.1 Bacteroidota bacterium | reverse complement strand
GTTACAGCAGCTTCCGGTGCTGCAGCCTATGCCGGGATGCCATTGACTGCAAGGGATCATGCAACTGCTGTGAGGTTTCTCACCTATTATAAATCAACGGTGGTGAGCGAAGATTATTGGCAGGAATTAGCTAATACTGATGATACCCTTGTATTCTATATGTCTTCGGAAACACTTGATGCATTAGTTGATAAATTGGTTGAATACCAGATTGATGAAAGTAAACAGCTGGCCGTTATTGAGCAGGCTACCACTGCTTACCAACAAGTATATACTTCTTCCCTCTATGCCTATGCTGAGAAACTAAAAGGACAGAAATTTCTTTCACCTTCCCTGGTAATCATTGGGAAAGTGGTGGGCCTGCAGGAGCAATTCAAATGGTTCGAGGGGAGCGATGCACGCGAATATTATTTTAAACCATTAACAGGGGTACAAAAAACGATTCAGACGACTGATACAAAACAAGTATATGCTGACAGAGCCTAAATTAACACTACTACAAGACCTGGTGAAAGCTGCGGGCAGGGAAGAATTGATCTGGATGAACGGGTATATATCTGCTATCCTTAAAGCCGATTCAATAACAGAACCGGCACATAGGGTAACTAAAAAAATGACCATCGTTTACGGAACAGAAACCGGTAATTCAAAGAGAGTAGCAACTGATCTGGCTACCAAAGCGAAGAAAAATAATTTAATGGTCAAACTTGCCAGCCTTGATCAATACCGTTTAACAGATTTAACCAAAGAAGAAAATCTTTTTGTTGTTATCAGTACACAAGGAGATGGTGAACCACCGGTGGCTGCCCAAAAATTTTATGATCATATCCATCACAACGGTTTCCGTTTAGATAATGTGAAATACAGTGTACTGGCATTGGGCGATACATCGTATCCATTATTCTGTAAAACAGGGGAAGATGTAGATGACCAGTTACAAAAGCTCGGGGGCAAAAGGATTGTCCCCATACAAAAATGCGATTTAGATTATGATACAGATGCCGAGAACTGGTTTAGCCAGGTGATGCAGGCAATTCACGATTCAGTTGTTGAAGCCCCGGTTATTGTAAAACCCGCCCCGCAACTCGCGCTGAAGGCAAACACAAAAAAGATCTATACCGGCACGGTCTTGTCAAATATTAACCTGAACGACACGGGCTCATCCAAAGAAACCTATCATGTAGAACTGGCTGTTGAGGAAGTGGATTATTTACCGGGCGATTCAATAGGAATTGTTCCCGAAAATCCTTTGGCCACCGTTAATGCTATTATTACGTTGATTGGAGTCGATTCCGGAAAAACGGTGAAACACAAAGAAGCGACCTATAAGGTGTTGGACCTGCTAAAAAAGAAAGTAAATATTCATTTCCTGCATGAACGAGTTGTAAAAAAATATGCGGCTATTGTTGGGCAAGATATCCCCGAAGCAAAAATTGACCTGCTTGACCTGCTGAAAATATATCCGGTAAAAGATGCATCACAATTCGATGAAGTGTTACAGATACTACCGGCACAGTCGCCACGTATCTATACGATTGCCTCTTCCAATTCAGCCCATAACGATGAAGTACACTTAACTGTAGAAAAGGATATTTTTACAATAAACGGGGAAAAGAAAACAGGCGTATGCTCCGAGTATTTGGCAAGTTTGACAGAGAACGATACTTTCGAATTCTTTGTGCAAAAAAATAAACGTTTCAAATTGCCTGCTGCCGATAAAGATATCATTATGATCGGCCCCGGAACCGGTATCGCTGCTTTTCGTTCTTTCATAAGTGAGAGGGATGCTACGGCTGCTCCTGGTAAAAACTGGTTATTCTTTGGAGAAGAACATTTTGCTTCCGATTTTTTATACCAGACTGAGATCCAAAATTGGGTTGAAACAGGGGTACTTTCTAAAGTAAATCTGGCATTTTCTGAAGATAGTCAAGCAGGAATATTTGTTTCGCATAAACTTATTGAAAACGGGAAAGAATTGTATAAATGGATCCAGTCCGGTGCATCTGTTTATGTATGTGGGGAGAAAGTCCCGATGAGTATAGATGTGGAAAAAGCTTTATTACAGGTAATCGAAACCTACAGCGGCCTGCCTGCTGCCGATGCGATAAATTATTTTGAGAAACTGAAAGAAGAAGGAAGGTATTCGAAAGATGTATATTGAGTGTGGTTAAAGAAGTTAAACATAAACCACAATACCCCCTTTAACCCTTTTAACCCCTTTAACCTTTTTAACTCCCCGCCAATCAGCTAAGCAATGTCAGAAAACAAGCATTTATCAAATATTGAAAAAATAAAACAGGCCAGTGATAACCTGCGTGGCAGTATAAAAGAAAGCCTGCATGATGAAATTACGGGTGCCATTCGGGAAGATGACCAGGCCGTAATTAAATTTCATGGGATGTATCAGCAGGATGACCGGGATAGGCGTGAAGAAAGGGCCGCGAAAAAATTGGATCGCTTATATTCTTTTATGATCCGTTTGCGTTTACCTGGCGGTTTGGTAACACCGCAGCAATGGATAGCTGTTCACGATATTGCCGGTGAAAATTCAACAGGTGTAATCAAAATTACTACGCGGCAAACAGTACAATTGCATGGCATTATCAAATCAAAAATAAAACCTACGATCAGGGCTTTTAGCGAAGCAAAATTAGATTCTATTGCTACCTGCGGTGATATTAACCGGAATGTGCTTTGCAGTTCCCATCCCAAACAATCACCCATTCACGAACAGATATTTGCCTATGCAGATAAGATAAGTGAAATGCTGATGCCCAAAACAAAAGCGTACTACGAAATATGGCTTGGAGAAGAAAAAATAGTTGATAAAAAAGATGAGAAAGATCCCTTATACCAGGACAGGTACCTGCCACGTAAATTTAAAATAGGTATTGCCATTCCCCCTAATAATGATGTAGATGTGTTTGCCAATGATGTAGGTCTGATCGCGGTAATTGAAAATAACCAGTTAAAAGGTTTCAATATTGCTATCGGTGGCGGCTTATCAACTACACATGGTAACCCCGAAACTTATGCAAGACTGGCTACCCTGATCGGTTTTGCCGACAGTGAAGAAAAAACATTAAAAGCGATCTATGAAATTGCCACAATACAACGTGATTATGGTAACAGAAGCGACAGAAAACTGGCCAGGTTAAAATATACCGTTGATAAACAGGGGATAGAATGGTTTAAAACCGAATTGGAAAAAAGGACCGGTTTTGTTTTGGCACCTGTTAAAGACTATACATTCACGGAACGCATAGATTATTATGGCTGGCAAAAAAATACGCAGGGTCTCTGGTATTATACTGTATTCGTAGAGAACGGAAGGATATTGGATGATGAAACAATTGCTTTGAAGTCAGCATTATTCGAAGTGGCCAAAACGGGTAAAGCCAATTTTCGGTTTACCTGTAACCAGAATGTAATTATTAGTGATGTAACAGAAACCGATAAGGAAATGGTGAACGGGATACTCGAAAAGTTTCAGATTATCAGCCATACCGAATTTACCAGTACCATCCGTAAAAATTCAATGGCCTGTGTGGCCTTGCCTACCTGCCCTTTAGCCCTGGCGGAAGCACAGCGATACCTGCCTTCATTAATTTCTAAAATCGAGCCGATACTGGAAAAATATCAATTATTGAATGATGGGATTATTATCCGGATGACGGGTTGTCCTAATGGCTGCGCGAGGCCTTATGCTGCAGAAATAGCATTTGTGGGAACAGCGGTAGGGCGATACAATTTACATATTGGAGGCGACAGGATAGGCGAGCGCTTAAATAAACTCTACCGCGAAAATATGCAGGAGGCAGAAATACTTACATCACTTGATGGCCTGTTTAAAGTATATGCTGCCGACAGATATACTGGTGAAACATTTGGTGATTTTTCTGTTCGACAAAAATGGGTAACTACCTGATTAACGAGGCAGTTTGTTTACTTAACCTTATCAATTCAAATAATCATGTAAGCGAGGGATAATTGACCTGTTCCAGGAAGAAAAAAATATTTTAATAAAAGTCTACTAAATTAGTAGGAATATAATATATTTGCTTTGTCATAAAAAAAGTATACTCTCAGAGATGAGTGCTAACACTATTAAAATATATCCATGATCAGAAATTCTAAAAGACGATGTTGAGGATGTTTATTCGTCTTCCCCTAGAATAATTTTTCTGAAAATATTCCAACGTATTGCTGTTATCCATTAATTATTTGATCAAGTTGTTACAAAAACAACACGGTAATGTATGCCCGGGAATGTATCATAAATAAATAATAAAATGAACAAACTAACCAGCGTAACCATCCTTATATTTTTATTCACGCCTTTTTACTTGCAGGCCCAATTAAACGGCGCATTACTGTTGAGCGGAAAAATAGTGGGTGAGGACCACCAGGGGATACCCGGTGCCAGCGTATCCGTTAAAGGAACAAAAGCGGGGACAGTAACTGATTCAACCGGAAAATTTTCATTGGTGATTAATAGTAAACTGCCGTTTCGAATAGTGATTTCTTCCATTGGCTTCTCAGGACAGGAAATAGAAATAAAAAATGCCAGTCAACAACTCTCGATACAGTTAACCACACAAACTTATATAGCTAATGAAGTAGTGGTTACGGCCAGCCGTACCCCCGAGAAAATATTGCGCTCACCGGTAGCTATTGAAAAACTTGATCTCCGTGCATTAAAAGAAACGCCGGCAGCCAGTTTCTACGATGCATTGGGCAATGTGAAAGGTGTGCAGCTAACTACCTCTTCACTTACATTTAAAGTGCCGAATACGCGTGGTTTCAATATCCCCAATAATTTCCGCTTTATGCAATTGGTGGATGGTATAGATATGCAGGCAGCAACACTTGGCGTTCCATTAGGAAATGCGATTGGGCCAACAGAACTGGATATCCAAAGCATCGAGGTCACACCCGGTGCAGCTTCAGCATTGTATGGAATGAATGCCATCAATGGTATGGCTAATCTCATTACCAAAAATCCATTTAATTCGCAGG
>JANXUL010000096.1 GCA_025356235.1 Bacteroidota bacterium | reverse complement strand
TAGGCTATCGCAAACCTACAGGAAAAATGTTTACTTTTTTAAAGCCGATGGTATGATTTACACGATGATTGAATGTAATTTGTGTTAAACTTCCTGCCGGCTATTGAAAAATCTGCAGGAAACTATTTTATCAAATAATTGTTACCCTGTTTAATATGCGAGGTCTGTCTTTTTTATCAAGGTTGGCATTTATTTGTAACCTGCTTTTTTTAGCGTGCCTGGTCATTCAACGGATCCATGACTTTAAAGGGTTCGAAAATATAAATGAAGTCGTGATAGTGCTGGGCTGGTTCCTGGCACCTTTCATTAATCTGGTTGTGTGCATCAGGTATGGGATTATATTGATCCGTAAAAAAAACCTGACTATTCCTGTTTGGCTGGTAGTGGTTAATTTCCTGTTTCTGATAATGCAATTCTTTGTTCATTTCATATTTACCTCATGATCCATGCTATTTTAAAGGATAAGCCGACAAAGCTATTCCTGTTCATCACTGCTTTTTTTGTGGCCAATGCATTAATTGCTGAATGTATTGGCGGCAAGATTTTTTCATTGGAAAAATTCCTTGGGTTGCAGCCTTCTAATTTTACCATTTTTGGCCAATCCGGCTTATCCTTTAACCTTACCTGTGGGGTTTTATTATGGCCATTGGAATTTATTATTACAGATATTGTAAACGAATATTATGGCCCGAAGGCAGTTCGAAGGATCAGTTATACCGCTATCGCTTTGATCTCTTATGCTTTCCTCATGTTTTACGCTGCCATGAAAATTGCACCCGCTGATTTTTGGATCAGTTCTAAACAACAAAACGGAATAAATAATATGCAGGATGCTTTCGGTAGTATTTTCGGACAGGGTATGTGGATCATACTGGGTAGCCTTACAGCTTTCCTGGTTAGCCAGATAGTAGATGTGACCGTTTTTCATAAAATAAAAAAAATAACCGGTGAAAAATGGATATGGCTGCGTGCTACCGGATCTACATTAATATCGCAACTGGTAGATAGTTTTGTAGTATTATTTATTGCATTTAAAATAGGTAACGGCTGGAGCTGGCAATTAGTGCTGGCTATATGTCTTGTAAATTATATGTACAAGTTCACCATGGCAATTGTGCTTACACCATTAATTTATCTATTAGAAAAACAAATTGAAAAATACGTAGGCCACGATACTGCCCGTAAGATGAAATTAGCTGCTATGGGTAAAACAGAAGAAGGATTTCTCTAAACATACCAACGGGGGTGGAATGATTTTTGTACTAACGGTATAATAGGATTATTTTTACCTCTGTAACCTGATTTTTGAAAAATTTATATGTATATGAAAAAAACTTACCTGTTTCTTATTTTACTGATATCCTCTTTTTCCCTTAGTGCTCAGGACAGCACCCAGGCCTGGCATTTTTCAGTGGGGCTTGATATGGGGATAGCTTCTACTTATAAAATAACAGGTACAGATACCGGATTTTCCAACTCGTTGTCAATGTCGCCATCCGTTTCTATCAGTCATAAAAGTGGGCTTGCCTTCAGTTATTCACCCCGATTTGTTTTTGGCGGTGCAACACCCGGTCTGTATATGCATGCAGTAAGCGTAGGTATTTCTCAATACGATAAACCTGCGTTCAGTTATGCCGCTACTTTTTCTCATTATTTTTTTACCGGAAATAAAAGTATTCCATACAGCCCGCTAACTAATGAGGTATACACATCATTTATGTATAAGAAACCCTGGTTACGGCCGGGAATATCTGCAGGAATTGGCTTTGGCACCAATACATCGGTATCGCCTTCTGCTTCTGTATATGATATGGGTATTTCTGCCGGTGTGAGTCATTCTTTTGATTGGGACAGTGGTGATGTGAGTTTTTCTGCATCGCCTTCTTTATCACTTAATGCCGGCACCAACGATTATTTTTCTTTTTTAAATACTACTAAGTATATTGGCAAGGGATCTAACTCGGGAAAATATATTAAGAAAGGCGCAGGATCGAATAGCGGAAGGGGTAGGTCTGGGAGCAGCGGTTCCACATCCACCACAACGCAGGGTAAAACTTTTGACCTCACGAATATAGAATTGGGTATAGAATCTTCTATGGAAATAGGGGCTTTTACCATGCGCCCTGAATTGAGTTTTTATTTACCTGTGGGTAGTACAGCAGGGTCTGGGATTAGTACTTACTGGCAGATAGCCTTCCAATATAAGTTTTAGTTACTGGGTAGTTGCGAGTTGCTGAAGGTTACTATTGTTCAGCTTTTGTTACGGATCATACGGATCACTACTTTATCTATGGGAAGCGACATGATATCTTCGTGAACCTCCTCCCAATTAATCCAACGGAATACTTCGCTTTCCCCATTTGGATCATCTGTTTGACCGGGTGAAAAATCAAAGGGTTTTGTTTTCACCGGTAGAAGGATGGGCTCTGCTGTTTTTACAAAATAATAAATGGAAATGATCTGGTCTTTGTTATTGAAAGCCGAGATCTGAAAAAAATCAGTGGTATAAATATGATCACCTACTTCTACTATTAACCCGGTTTCTTCCATGAATTCCCTTTTCAGGCAATCCCGGGTTCCCTCACCAAATTCAAGCCCGCCGCCAGGTAGTTTTGTAAAATAACTGCCACGGATAAATTCATCACTTACCAATAAGCGGTTATGCTGATCTAACAGTATCCCGTAAACCCGTACATTAAATAACGGCATGCTTAAAACCATTTTTTCTTCATGAAATACCATCCAATGATGACAGAGACAATCAAGGAAATGATCACCGGTATATAAAAAGCATGATTGGAACGCATGTAGGGAATTTCTACATTCATACCATAAATACTAGTGACCAGTATAGGTAAAGAAAGAATAATGGTAATGGAGGTTAAACGTTTCATTACACTATTCAGGTTGTTACTGATGATGCTCGCAAATGCATCCATTGTGCTGCTCAAAATAGTAGTGTAGATATTGGCCATTTCCAATGCCTGGCTGGTATCAACAATCAGATCCTGCAAAAATTCCCTTTCTTCCTCATTCAGACTTAAAAAATTAGTTCTTTCTAATTTCATCATCAACATTTCATTAGTGCGGAGACCGGTTACAAAGTAAACAAGGCTTTTTTGTATCCGCATCAGGTTAAGCAGGTCTTCATTACTGTTACTACTGTACAAACTGGTTTCATATTGGTTACGCCTGTGGTTGATCTCCTTCAAAAACTCCATAAAATTCTGTACCACTTTTTCAAATACTTTCAAGATCATCATATTCTTCTTATCCGGATGGCGTTTCTGAAATGAGTTCAGGAATTTTTTTATGGCACCATTGTCAAATGAATTCACTGTTACGATCTGCGTATGTGTTAATATGATACAGATAGGTATGGTAATGTAAAATGCATCACTATCGTTAAAGGAATTATTTTCGGTTGGGGTTTTGATAACAATGAATTTTACATTGTCTTCCAGTTCATACCTGGGCCGTTCATCTATATCGAGGGAATCACGTAAAAATTCAATGGGTATGCCGAGGTCCCCGCTTAATTCGATAAACTCTTCTTCTTTGAAAGGCGGCACCAGGTTTACCCATACACCCATGTCGGGCTTATCTATTTCCAGTGTTTGTCCATCTACATTTTTAAAATACTGGATCATGGGAGAGAGGAGTTATTTTTAATTTTTAGTTTGTGTCTAACGTTACTCTTCAAGATTTATTTCCCCTTGGAAGACGAAAACGGCCGGCCCGCAGAGCCAGATATTTTCGAATGACTGTTCGCCGGTTTTATCAAATTCAACAGCGAGGTGGCCGCCCTTGGTTTGCACTTCAATGCGGTTAAACCCATTTTCATTATGCGCAAAAACCAATGCAGCGGCGGTAACGCCGGTACCGCAACTAAAGGTTTCATCTTCAACACCACGCTCATAAGTTCTTACAATGATCTGTTTGTTGTCATTCTCCACAAAATTCACATTAATGCCTGCCGCTTCAAAATCTTTGCTATAACGGATTTCTCTTCCTTCGGTATATACATCTATATCCATTACATCACTACTGCTTTTTACATAGTGTGGCGATCCTGTGTCGAGAATTGAATCACCATGATGGTTTTCTATAGCACTTACGTCTTTCATTTTCAGATGTATCCAACCGTGTTCTCCTAAGGTAGCTTCGTGTTGCCCATCAACTGCCATAAAAAAATATTTTTCTTTATGAATACCCATATCGTAGGCAAACTTTGTTAAGCATCTGCCACCATTTCCACACATACTGCTTTCACGGCCATCTGCATTGTAGTAAATCATTTCAAAATCATAACCCGATCGATCTGTTAACAACATTAGTCCATCTGCACCGATACCAAATCTCCGGTCACAAATTTGCTTTACCTGTTCAGTAGTAAATGAAACAGCCCCCGTTCTGTTATCAATGATCACGAAATCATTGCCGGTGCCCTGGTATTTATAAAATGTGATGGCCATTTTTTTTATAAGTAGTTTTATTTAATTATATCCCGCTCAATATACCCAGTGTTTTACTGATCAATGCCTGAACGGCAGCATTACCATCTGTACTGAATTTTTTTTCAATCCGGTTGGCTACCATCGCGCTCAGGCTCAGGCAATGATGTCCCAATAGTTTACCTAACCCGTAAATACCGCTGGTTTCCATTTCAAAATTGGTAATACGGTGGTTGCCATAGCTGAATGAAGTTAATTTATCAATGAGATCGGCATTGGTTAAACCTAAGCGCAATACCCTTCCCTGCGGCCCGTAAAAACCGGGACAGGTAACTGTTATGCCATGATGGAAACCTTCTACAAAATGTTTTTGTATAGACGGCCCGGCTGATGCTATATACGGTGCCGAAAAATGATGCCCCATTTGGGTATGTGTAACAAATGCATTAACAAGGTGTGCTTCTTCGTCGTTGTTTTGATTTTTGTAAAAATTCAAAAGATTATCAACACCCAGGCCATGGGTACTGGCTACAAAACTGTCAACCGGTATATCGGCCTGCAATGAACCGGAAGTACCAACACGTACAATGGTTAAATGTGTAAGTGTTGGTTTAATGGTACGGGTTACAAAATCAATGTTTACTAAAGCATCCAGCTCATTCAATACAATGTCAATATTATCTGTACCGATACCTGTAGATACAACAGAAATGCGTTTGTTGCCGATATAACCGGTATGGGTTACAAATTCGCGGTGCTGGCTTTTTACTTCAATGCTGTCAAAATATTTACTTACTTCCGAAACCCTGTCAGGATCGCCAACAGTAATAATAGTAGGAGCGAGTTCTTCCGGTTTGAGATCCAGGTGATATACCGCACCGCGGCTGTTAATAATCAATTCACTTTCTGCAATTCTGTTCATGTAATATTTTATTAGCCTTTATTAATCGCCAAATTTCGTGATTTCAGATTTAGAATTTTAAATTTCCTTTGATTGCTTTATTTTCGCCCCACTAAAAAAAGATTTTGCCTGTCTGGGCGATAAGCCTTTACCGCAAAATCCAGGTCAATCAAAAGGTCCTGTGGCCGAGTGGCTAGGCAAAGCTCTGCAAAAGCTTCTACAGCGGTTCGAATCCGCTCGGGACCTCCCTCAATAACAAGAAACCCGCTTTATAGGCGGGTTTCTTGTTTGTACCCCTTTCGGGTTATTCAATCCGATGGCAACGACAATGCTTTAATTCTATTAGTATTTGTTTTTTATTATATATGTAGTGCGGTATCTATTACATGTAGTATAATAAGTTTAAAGAAATAGTTAATAATGTGGACATCTTTTCGCGTTTTTGTTAAATTTTATTTGGTTATAATATACATTTAGTTAAATTTGTAGTATAATCTTTACAAATAATTTGTTTTTTCTGTAGTGATTATATAAGGACTCGGCTTTGCATTTCTACTAAGTTGAATCTTTTAATTTA
>JANXUL010000066.1 GCA_025356235.1 Bacteroidota bacterium | reverse complement strand
AGAACGGGGAGTATGGTTGCCATAAAATTAATTGACAGATGTTAGATGTTAGTTGACAGGTTTATATAATGAAGGTAACTTTAATAAAAGAATTTTGCAAAGATGGCTTTTAAAACTCCGGAAAACATTTTTTAAACACATAAGGTCAGAGCAGAGGTGGGCGTATGACATGAAGAAACTATCTGTACTTTGCTTAACCTATTGTATCTATGTATTTTCATTGCTGTTTATTGCATATTACGGTTAAAATAAAGCGGTCAATTAATACGTTAATACGCAAATGAATAACCGACAACTTTTTCTCCAACATATAGCCCAGACTTCTCCTGCCCCTATCGGAATTGAGATGGTAAAAGCTGCAGGCATTCACTTATGGGATGTAAATGGCAAAGAATATGTTGATATGATTTCGGGTTTTAGTGTCTGTAATATCGGTCACTCACACCCCAAAGTGGTAAAGGCAGTGCAGGAGCAGGCTGCAGCATATATGCACCTGATTGTATATGGAGAGTTTATCGAATCGCCGCAGACAACCTATGCTAAACTATTGACGGATCATTTACCGGCTTCCTTAAACTGTGTCTATTTCACCAACAGCGGTACAGAAGCTACAGAAGGAGCTATGAAATTAGCTAAGCGAGTAACCGGCCGCTCAAAGATCATTGGTTTTAATAAAGGGTATCATGGAAGTACACAGGGTGCTTTAAGCGTGATGGGTGATGAATACTGGCGCAACGCTTTCCGGCCATTATTGCCCGATGTGTACCATTATGATTATAATAGCTGGGAAGTGATAGAAATCATTGATTCAACAACCGCCTGTGTAATTATGGAAACGGTACAGGCAGAGAGCGGGATTAATGCCCCTTCAAAAGAATGGATACAGGCCATCAGGCAAAAATGTAATGAACACTGTGTTTTATTAATATTGGATGAGATACAGGCTGGTTTTGGAAGAACAGGTTCGCTATGGGCTTTTGAACAATTTTCAATTGTACCTGATATACTTTTATTGGGAAAAGCATTGGGGGGTGGTATGCCATTGGGTGCCTTCATCGCCAGTCAAAAACTGATGAGCACATTAACACATGATCCTGTATTGGGGCATATCACCACTTTCGGCGGCCATCCTGTATCCTGCGCGGCAGGCAAAGCGGCATTGGAGGTGCTGCTTGCGGGAGAGTATATCAGTAATGCAAAGCGAAAAGAAAAAATACTGGCAGAACATCTTGTACATCCCACCATTATTTCTTACCGAAGTTTTGGTCTATGGATGTCGCTGCAATTCTCATCCGATGAATTAAATCGTGCCATCATACACCAATGTATTCAAAACGGCTTGGTTACAGATTGGTTCTTGTTTGCATCGGACCGCATGCGGATAGCGCCACCTTTAATCATTTCGGATGAAGAACTGAAACAGGTGTGCACCACTCTATTGAAAAGTATTGACGAAGCAGAAAACTTGCTTCAAAATGCTTAATGCGAATGATGCTGTATATGAATTGCCAAAGACGATTCATTTTGAACGCCTAACTATTTACAAGGCTCCATTCTGCAAAATCGGCTATACAGTTTTTCGTAAACAGGGATAATGTTTTTAATATCAAACCGGCAGGCCTGTTGGTAAGCAGCTTCTTTCATGATTTCCAACTTTGCTTCATCACGTAGCAGATCAATGGCAAAACTGCTCATGGCTGATACATCACCTACATTGGCCAAGAAACCCGTTTCATGCTGGACATTGATCTCTGCCAACCCGCCGGCATTGGTACTGATCACTACTGCCCTAGCGGCCATGGCTTCTAAAGCGGCAAGACCAAAACTTTCATATTCGGATGGTAATAGAAACACATCACTCACTGCAAGGATGTCTTCCATCTGTTCCTGCTTTCCTAAAAAGCGTACATCTTCATCAATACCCAAATCCCTTGCCAGCTCCTCGATAGCGGGCCTTTCGGGGCCATCGCCTACCATTAATAATTTGGCCGGCATTTCTTTGCGAACGGCAGCAAATATTTTTACCACATCATCCACCCGTTTCACTTTTCTGAAATTGGATGCATGGATGAGTATTTTTTCGCCGTGCGGTGCGATTACTTTTCTAAACGCATCAATCGGTTTTTTATTAAAGCGGGTTACGTCTACAAAATTGTAGATCACTTCTATCTCTTTGCGGATAGCAAACGATTTAAAAGTTTCGTCACGGAGGTTTTGTGATACTGCCGTTATCGCATCACTTTCATTAATAGAAAAAGTGACTACCGGTTCATAGGTTTTATCTTTTCCTACTAAAGTAATGTCGGTGCCATGCAGGGTAGTGATCACGGGAATATTTCTGCCGTTTTTTTGCTTTACAATCTGCTTGGCCATATAGGCTGCCGACGCGTGTGGTATGGCATAATGCACATGTAACAGGTCAAGGTCATGATTCATAATCACATCTACCATAGTGCTGGCCAATGCTACTTCATAGGGTGGGTAGTCAAACAAAGGATAGGTAGGTACCCTTACTTCATGGTAAAAGATATTGGCGTTAAAAACATTTAACCGCACCGGTTGCTGGTAAGTGATAAAATGTACCTCGTGACCCTCATCGGCCAATGCTTTGCCTAATTCTGTAGCTAAAACCCCGCTTCCCCCAAAGGTTGGATAACAAACAATCCCTATACGCATACTTTCTTGGTTTGGGGTTTGAGGTTTGGGGTTTAGAATTTTTGGGGCATTTAATCCGGCAAGGTTCCAGATAACCCCAAACTTCAAACACCAAACGTCAAACCGATTTGTTGCGCAAGTAACAATTATTTCTCCAATCGGCAGATTCCGTTCACCCTGCTTGCTCAAACAACACAAATAGTTAACTTTAGCGTTATGAAAAAATTAATACTCGCTCTTTTGGTATTGCCTTTTGTGGCAATGGCGCAGCCGGGTGATGACGCGGCTGTTATTAAAAAAATTTCCGATGAAATCCTTCGCAACGGTAAAGCCTACGACCTCCTTTACCAGCTAACCAAACAGATAGGTGGCCGCCTGGCCGGCTCTCCCCAGTTTGCCAAAGCAGTACAATGGGGTGAACAAGCCATGGAAAAGAATGGCGCAGATAATGTGTTCTTGCAGGAATGTATGGTGCCGCATTGGGTAAGAGGCGGGCAGGATAAAGCTGTGATTGTTGAAGTAGATAAAAGAAAAACGGCCCGGGCCCTGGATGTACTGGCTTTGGGTAACTCATTAGGAAGCGGTACCGTTACAGCTGAAGTACTGGCGGTAGCTGATTTTGATGAACTGGAAAAAAGAAAGGATGAAGTAAAAGGTAAGATCGTTTACTATAACAAAGCTTTTGATGCTACTAATGTAAAACCTTTTATTTCTTACGGACAAACAGGCATTTACCGGAGATCGGGCCCCAGCCGCGCCGCTAAATATGGAGCGATAGGCGTGATGATCCGGTCCCTCACAGAATCAACTGCTAATGACCCGCACACCGGTGCAATGGCATATATGGATTCTTTTCCCAAGATACCGGCTATTGCCGTAGGGCCGAGAGATGCAGATGAGGTTTGGGAGCTGAGTAAAAAAGCAAAATTTACCATGTCAATGACTACTAACGGTCATTTTCTGCCCGATACAATTGGTCATAATGTAGTAGCTGAATTAAAGGGCACTGAATTTCCCAACCAGTTTATTACCATTGGTGGGCATCTGGATAGCTGGGATGTGAATGAAGGTGCCAGCGATGATGGTACGGGCGTTGTTCATACCATTGAGATCATGCGCGCTTTACAGGCTATCGGCTATAAACCAAAACACACACTTCGCTTTGTATTATTTGCCAATGAAGAAAACGGCTTACGTGGCGGCACTAAATATGCCGAAGAAGCAAAAGCAAAGGGGGAGAAACACATTTTTGCTTTAGAAAGTGATGCAGGTGGATTTACACCGAGGGGCTTTTCGGTGCAGGCAAGTAAAGAACAAATGACAAAGTTACAAAGCTGGTTACCCCTGCTCTCACCTTATGGTGTATTTGAATTTACCAGCGATGGCGGCGGTGCCGATATCGGGCCTTTAAACAGGGCTTTCGGAATACCTGTGGGCGAATTAAGCCCCGACCCGCAACGCTACTTCGATCTGCACCATGCAAGAAGTGATGTGTTTGAAAATGTAAATAAGCGGGAGTTGTTATTGGGTGCCGTAAATATGGCAGCACTAATTTATTTGATAGATAAATACAGTCTGTAAATCCCGGGCGGCACACAGATAACTCTATGCATGAAGCAGGAAGATGGCCAGCCGTTTATGGATGTCCGGAACTTCCTGCTTCCATTTTTTAATACTTTTTGTACGGATGGTTTCCGAAGATGCGGTAATATCAACTGCAATACAAAACCTCGTCTCATCGTGGCAGGCTTCCAATACATCTTTTGTAAGCGGATTATTGCGGTAGGGGGTTTCTATAAATAGTTGTGTACAGTTTCTTTTCTTTGAATCCGCTTCCAGTTCGCGAATCATTTTTTTCCTTTCAAACGAATCAATAGGCAGGTAACCATGAAACTGAAAACATTGCCCGTTCATGCCACTGGCCATCAATGCCAATAGGATAGAACTGGGCCCGACTAAAGGCTTTACAACGATATTGGCCTGCTGTGCTGCTTCAATTAATATTTGCCCGGGATCGGCTATACCGGGGCAACCCGCCTCGCTGATAATGCCAATATTGTTTCCTGTTTTTAATAAATGTAGAAAATGTTGCTTTACTTCCAGCTCGGCTTTGTGAATGGTAAACCACTGGTAGTCATCGATCACCATTTCTTTCCATATTTTTTTCAGGAAGCGGCGGGCTGTTTTTTCACTCTCCACAAAAAATACCTGGCAGTTTTTTACTGCATCGAGGATATAAGGCGGAATGGTTTCCAAAACATCTTCATGTAAAAGGGTAGGGATAAGATATACTTTGCCGGAAGCCATAATAGGTATCTATGCAGTGATGAAAATTATTTTTCAGTTGGTTTTAAAGGATACATACTCAGTGTGGCTGCCACTACTGAATAAGCCGGTGCCAATATCCAACCCAGTACAGGAACCAGGTGCATCATATAAAAAACGAGACCATTACCTACTGCTAAACCCTTATGGGTGCCGATAAAGAAAATACTTTCTGCTGGCGTTTTTTTATGGCGTTCCATACTGTAATCCAGCATAGAAAAACCATAATAATAGCATTCTACCAAAACCCCCAATATGGGTGTAAGCCAGCCGGCTAAGGGAATAAGACTTAACAAAAGAATGGATAATGTATACACTGTTTGCCACAAACTGTTACGTGCAGCGATTCGTATACCGCGTTTTATATCTTTCCAGAACTGCGAATAACTGAACGGGAAATTCTTTCCTTCAATGATAGCTTCCGTTCTTTCACTCAGGTAAGCAAACAGCGGCGAACCAACAATCAGGAAAATGTATTTGAACAGAGAAAAATAAAATAACATTAATATAAGCCATAATAGGAGGTGTCCCATAATAAACAAAAGTCCCAAAAAGCTGCTGTTCATCTTTTGCAGCCATGCATTTAACCCTGTTTTTAATGCCATCCACTGAATAAAATCACTTGAAGTCTGACTGAATATTATCATGCTGATGATAAACAGCGTAGTATAGATAATGCCGGGTATGAGAATCCATTTCCACAGTTTATGTTTTTTTATAAACCGGTGGGCCTGAAAAAAGGCTTGTATGGCAATAATCATTTCTTTCAGCACAATTGGGGTAGTTTAGCTTGGCAAAGTTAGCACATTCAGTAGTTTTGCAGTTATGAAAGCAATAACGCTCCTGCGTTCCAATAAATTGCCCATATCTTTTTACCGGCAGAAAAATGTCTGCACTATTGCCAAAGCATTGATAGGAAAGGTATTGGCCACATCTTTCCAGGGTATTGACACCGCCGGAAGAATTGTAGAAACAGAAGCGTACAATGGGATTATTGACAGGGCTTCACATTCCTGGAACGGCAGGCGAACATCGCGAACTGAAATCATGTATGCTGCAGGGGGAGTGTCGTATGTGTACTTATGTTATGGCATCCATCACTTATTTAATGTGGTTACCAACGAAACAGATGTACCACATGCTGTATTGGTAAGAGGTGTAAAACCTTTGTTGGGAATAGATGATATGTTACTGCGAACCGGCAAACTTACATTGGATAATAGCCTTACAAGAGGCCCTGGTAATGTATCGAAAGCATTGGGTATTCACAGTAAACATACCGGTATGGATTTACAAGGCGACGAACTGTTTATTGCAGATGATGGATTTAAAATAAAACCATCACAATTGATAGCTACGCCCCGAATAGGGATTGATTATGCCGGTGAAGATGCTTTATTGCTGTACAGGTTTGCTTTAAAAGGCAATCCGTATGTAAGCGGTAAAAATACAAACTGAGTGTATATTCACATTACTTTTAACAAAGCAGGGTAATGCCAGATAAGCGCGTTTATATATGTCTACTATGCTGTATCAGTTTTAGTAATCTTTTTGCACAAAAAGGAAAACTGATTCGGTTTGCTTCAGCCTATTCAATGTTTCCGGATAGTGCAAGGTCTAATGGCCACAATTATAATGGCCAACATTATGATGCCGCTGCGCATTATAACGATAGCAGTGTTTTGATCTATGTGCCCAAACAGTTTTCTTCTAAGAAAAAGATCAACCTTGTCTGCTGGTTTCATGGATGGGGAAATTCAATTGATTCTGCCTGCAAGCAATACCAGTTACTTGAACAGTTTAATGCATCTGGTCGGAATGCCATTTTTATTTTCCCTGAAGGCCCCAAAAATGCACCTGATAGTTATGGCGGTAAATTAGAACAACCACAGGTATTTCAACAATTGATAAAAGAAGTCATAACAAAACTTGCCAATAATAAAATTATCAGGGTTGCACCTGTTTTTAGCATCAACGATTACGACATTACCCTGGCCGGTCATAGCGGAGCTTACCGTGTGATCAGCCGGATCATAAATAAAACCCCTGTAGCGGAAGTGATTTTATTTGATGCCATGTATGGCGGGAATGATGCTTATCTGCAATGGCTTTCTGCCCCGGATCATCGCTTCATCAATATTTATACAAAAGACGGCGGGACATTCGACAATAGCCATTTGATTATGGATAAGCTGGCTGATTCCCTTCATATTCCAATGATATCGGTAAACGAGGAAGCTGCTAATGACCAACTCTTACGCACCCAGCAAAAAGTATTCATTTTCAGCAGTAAGGGACATAATGAAGTGATCACGAATAACCGCAACTGGGAAAAATTCCTGCGGAATACGCCTTTTAAAAAATAGTAAAAGTACGCTACTAAAGGAATAAAAAATTTGATAGATTACCGCCCTAATTTTTTACATATGCGTAAATCCATTGAAACTTATCCGGCCCAAATAGTAGACCGGATATTTTATGTCCGTAACCAAAAAATTATGTTCGACTTCGATCTGGCACAAATGTATGGTGTAGAAACGCGTGCACTTAAGCAGGCAGTGAAAAGAAACCCTGATCATTTTCCGAAAGATTTTATGTTCGTGTTGAACATGACAGAAGTTAAAAAGATGGTATCACAAAATGTGATACCATCCCGAAAACTTTTAGGTGGTGCCAAGCCAATGGGTTTCACAGAACAAGGCGTATCAATGCTTTCCAGTGTATTAAAAAGTAAACGGGCAGTAAAAGTGAATATATCTATTATGCGCGCTTTTGTACAAATGCGGCAGCTATTGGAAGGCAACAAAGAACTATCTAAAAAAATCAGTGAGCTTGAGAAAAAATATGATGGCCAGTTTAAGTTGGTATTTGATGCAATAAAAACATTGATACATCAAAAACAACAATCACGGGAAAGAATAGGTTTTTTAAAAGATAAATTATAAATCGGGTTGTTACAATTTCTAATAACCTGTTTGATAACTTATCTGAAAGTAAGTGCGCCTTTGGAATAAAAACAGGTAATCAGAATTTAGGGCAATTTACCGGCCTTTCTGTTGATGGCCTTCGGATATAGATCAACGAAATTTCAATACCCCCCCGGTTTAGAGAAGCTGTTTTTAAAGAAGATGTGTTATAATCATAGGTAGCCCCAAACCTGAGATCACCAAATTCTAATCCCAGGTATGGGATAATGGCATCATTAAAACGTATCCAGCTGCCAAAATAAAAACTGGCTGGTTTTTCCGCATCCGGATTGGCTGTTAATTGTATGGCACCGCCAAACAAAGTCTCAGAAGCCCCCCCCTGCATCACCTGCATGGCACTCATGTGTAATGTACTGGTTGGCCCTATCGGGAAGTAACCACCCGCATGGAATGTTGTTCTTGGATTGAGAATATACTGCGCACCGGTAAAGTCCTGCCTAGGCCGGTTGATATGGTACATACTTACCCCAAAATAAAAATTATTACGATCCGTTGTGCTCCCGTTGTATAAGATACCCGCATTAACATCTACATAACTGGATTTTAATGTTGATGTATTAAATACTTCTGAAGAAACGCCTGTAAAACCTGAACTGGTTAATTGATCTTCAAATTTCAACTGGTTAGTATTGATAAGCATATTGGCGTAGGTAACCTGGAATCCTGCCCCCAGTTGCTGAAGCCCTTCTTCATCTAATCCCTTATGATAAGCTGTTGAAACAGAAGCGTAGTTGAATTTTACTGCCCCATTGGAACTGTTATCGTTATAGCCCACAAAACCTACCCCCCAGGTATCGTTGCTGGCAATTTTGTTTTGCAGTACATGAAAATCAATGGAAGCTGTTGCAGTGGTAAAGGCATTATCAATGGCTGGCCACTGGTTTCGGTAATTACCGGCTACACGGTATGTACCGAAAAATTTGCCCGTAAAAGCGGGGTTCAAAGTAAGCGGCGATGAGAAAAACTGCGAGAAATGCGGATCCTGTGCTGAGGCAGTGCCCAGCAATAAACATGAACAGAAAAAAATGATTTGCTTTCTCATATCCATCACAGAATATCGAATTTAAGTGAATCTGGCGATGTTGTTAAGTATCATAATTAAATATTATAGGCATCTTAACGAATTGCGGTAATGGATATTTGGAAAATAACAGGGATTATGCCTGCATTTTAGTGCCAAAAGCCAGGTCTCCGGCATCCCCAAGGCCGGGAACAATATATCCTTTGGCTGTTAGCTCATCATCGATATCACCACACCAGATCTTGATGTTTTCGCCGCATTCCCTGTGAATGAACTCAATACCCACCGTGCAGGCAATGGCCACCACTACATGGATGTCTTTGGGGGCGCCTTCGCTTTTTATGTATTGGATGGTTTTTACAATTGAGGCACCGGTAGCCAGCATGGGGTCACTGATAATGATAATTCGGTCGTCTAAGGCAGGGCAGCTCATGTATTCAAGGCTTATTTCAAAACTGCCGTCACGATGGTGTTTGCGATAGGCGGAAACAAAAGCATTATCGGCTTTGTCAAAATAATTCAACATGCCGTTGTGTAAGGGTAAACCCGCCCGTAAAATGGTAGCCAATACCGGCTGGAACTCCAATACCATGCTGTCGTGCAATCCCAAAGGGGTAGGTATTTCTACCTTTTTCCATGGCAGCAACTGGCTGATCTCATAAGCCGCAACTTCTCCAATACGCTCCAGGTTGCGACGAAACCGTAATCGGTCACCCTGCACATTTACATCTCTTAGTTCAGACACCCAGTTGCTTACTAGGCTATGTTGCTCACTTAAATTAACTATCATGATAGGGAAATTGCAGGTTTTTTAAAACTTCAAAACTAAATTCTATCAACTGTAATTGAAAATTTTGTTTTTTGCTGCTGTTTAGGTAGGATTTGCCTGTTTGTTGAAGCCTGTTTACTAAAAACCAAATGTAGAACACAGGGGGATGTCTTTATATTTACTTTACTATTGCGTGTCCTAAACGATTTTGAAGCAAAATATTCTCTTACGTTAATTAGTAAATGACTAGATATGAAAAAAATAACCATAGTTACCATATTATTTGTTGCGATATCCGCCTGTAAGAACGATAAAAAAGAGAACAGATTCGATACAAAAACCTATGAGCAGGTAAAAGGAACACTTGCTGAAAAAGAAAAAAATAATCCCGCCAGGTTTTTAATAGTAAACAACCACGACCGTAAAAATATTATCGGCCAGACGGTCGTTATCGGAACCATTACCAATAAAGCTACTGTATGCTGGTATAAAGATGTGGAATTGCATTTGTCATTTTACAGCAAGACAGCAGTGAAACTGGATGAGGGAATGGAAACCGTTTACGAAAATATCGGCCCCGGAAAAACAGTGAAATTCAAAACAAAATATTTTGCACCCAAGGGAACAGATAGCGTGTCGGTGATAGTTACCAGGGCAACAGGAGATGTTTCGAATGCAAAATAACACGCAATGCAGAACGCTAATTTTATTAAGCTTAATATGTTTCTCAGTAAAGATTATGGGAGGCACTGGATTTGCCTTAATAAAGAAGCCTCACTGAATTTTATTTTATTTTTGAAGTTTCTCCCGGATTTGTCGTCCATATCACCATATCCTTCAATATATCCCTTTTCTTTTTTTATAAACGCGACCTCTCTTACAGATTCTATTCCTTCGGACCGGAATATATAATTTGCAAACAGTGTGTCTCCCTTCATTGTACCGGTTAATACCCCCGTACTTTTATCTTTCTCATAGAAATTGTAAATAAGATCACCTGTAACCTTGTTGCCCCTGGTGGTTAATTTCATGAAAATACTATCCTTTCCGGATGTATACAGGTAACAGTTACTTGCTGGAAGAATATTGCTATCATTAGTTTCAACATTTTTTTCAGAAGCAGTATTGTTGCATGATGCAAATGCACAAAGGCAGGCGATTGAAATTAAAAGTTTGATATTCAGGGTAGCTTACAATTGCGTGACAATCACTGATGTTTTTTTGAAAACGAATTATTAAATATTATACAAACTCAAACCGGTCCCCATCAAACAAACCCCTATCACTCAACTTCAAATGTGGTATCACCAGTAAAGCCATAAAACTCAAGGTCATAAAAGGGGCAGCCAGTTCAGAACCCAATGATTTTGCTAAGGCATCAATAGTAGTGTATGCGTCTGCTACCTTGTAACCATCTGCTGCACTCATTAAACCGGCAATAGGTAAGCCCAATACTTTAGAAGTGGTATCTGATACACAACTTACGCCACCTCTTTCTGCAATAACCAAGTTAATGGCTTTTAGCAGGCTTTGATCATCTGCACCTACAGCAACAATATTATGACTGTCATGTGCCACCGAAGAAGCTATGGCCCCTTGTGTAAATCCGAAATTTTTAATAAAACATTTTGCAACAGGTGCGGTATGGTAGCGGTTCACCACTACCATCTTCAGCATATCCTGTTCCGTATCACTAATCCATTCGCCATTTTTTTCTTTGCCGGTTAATTGTAAACGATTGGTAATTAGCTGGCCATCCAATGCTTCTATCACCGGTATTTTTCCTTCCGTTGCAGGATAGTCTTTTATTTTGATAGCCAGTTCAGCAACACTGATCTCTTTGCAATCAAAATGATTTATGGTTGTTGTACTGACAGATTGAATAAATGATTGACCATTTTCTGCCACCAGCTCTCCATCAATAAAAGTTTTTTGGATTTGAAAATTTACCATGTCTTCAGCAACAATAAAATCAGCAGGGTCGCCTTCGCGCAATAAGCCGATATCCAATTTATAATGCAAAACCGGGTTTATACAGGCTACCCGTAATACATTAAAAATATCCATGCCTTTGGCAACGGCACGTGCACAAAGCTGGTTAATATGCCCGGCAACCAAACTGTCGGGGTGTTTATCATCGCTGCAAAACATCACCATTTTTGGGTGGTCATCCACCAGTTCAACCAATGCTTCGAAATTTTTCGCGGCACTCCCTTCCCTAATAAGGATCTTCATTCCGTGCGTCAGCTTGTCTGTCGCTTCTTCAGCTGTAAAACACTCATGGTCGGTTGAGATACCGGCTTCAATATATTGTCTTGCCTGTTCACCCCTCAAGCCGGGAGCATGCCCATCAACAGGTTTGCCAACTGCATGGGCGGCGGCAATTTTTTTCATCACTTCCGCGTCTTTGGATAAAACACCGGGGAAATTCATCATTTCACTCAGGTATTTGATCTCGTCTTTTTCCAGTAATTTTTTTACATCATCACTATTCAATGCAGCGCCGGCGGTTTCGAAAATGGTAGCAGGTACACAGCTGGGGGCACCGAAATTAAATTTGAAAGGAACCTGTTTGCCATTAGCTATCATAAATTCTACACCCGCCAATCCACATACATTGGCTATTTCATGTGGGTCACTTACCGCACCTACCGTGCCATGCACAACAGCCAAACGGGCAAACTCACTCGGTATCAGCATACTGCTTTCTATGTGAACATGGCTGTCAACAAAACCCGGCAGGATATATTGACCGATTATCGCAGACCCATTACCGATTTGACGAATAGAATTGATGATACCATTTTCTACTGCGATTTCGGCAGGGTAAATGGCTTTGTTCCAAACATCTACGAGGTTTCCGGAAATAGTAAAAGAGCCTGTATGCATATGAATGATATCTTAAATGATGTGTAAATTATGTTTATCAAGTTGACGCTTTGTACCAAACAACTTAATTTGAGCAACTAAATTCAAAACGAAAGTAAGTATATGAAAAAAATAATAGGGTCTTTGTTTTTGCTGATAGGTGTCATCGGCGTTCAGGCGCAGACGGCAGATGAAATATTAGCCAAATATGAAATGGCTGTAGGCGGCAGGGAAAAATTGGAAGCCATCAGGTATCTTGAAGTGAACAGCAATGTTAAATTGGGCGTAATGGGGCAGAGTATTGAATTACCATTGACACTGGTGCGTGAAAAAGGAAAATTATTTCGCAGGCAGATAGGTGGCATCATGGGTATGGGCGATAGTTATACCATGGTTACAGATACATCAGGCTGCATTTACATTCCTGCCCAGCGTGGTTTTGGTGGAGGCGGGGGCGGTAGAGAAGGCGGTGGTTTTGGTGGCGGAGGCGGCCTGCCAAGTGTAGCACCTACTATTACGCCATTAAAACCTGAAGAGGTGATTGCCCAGCAATACGAACTGGATTGTGCCGGTGCTTTTGGAGAATTGGTAAACTATACCGCCAAAGGGCATACAGCTCAACTGGTGGGAACTGAAAAAGTGAGTAAGGTTCCGTGTTACAAAATTAAAATGACACTTAAAACAGGCCAGGTAGTAACCTATTATATCGACATACAAACCTCACTGGTAAAACAAGTAGAAGCCATTGGTGAGATGGCACTGAACCTAACGGGGTTTGGACCTATGATGAAAGCATACGGTAGCCGGGTAGGTAAAGAGACCAAAGCCAGTATGCTTATTAAAGAGTACAAAGAGTTTAAAGGAATTCAATACCCTGTTAAGTTCATACTTAGTTTCGGGCCTGTTGAATCTGAGGTTGAGAATACATCCGTAAAGATAAACGAAGGGCTTGAAGAGAAGTGGTACCATGTGAAGTAAGGAGTCTTTTACCTGAAAACTCACAGTGAATTTGATTTTTTCTAACTGAATGGAGTATATTACTTACCCAATTAAACTAATATGAGAAAATCATTCTTCCTGCTGTATGCCTTTGTATTAATGGCCGCGCCTCTGATCGCGCAAAAAAAAGATAAAGCAAAACCCATTGCAGCGCCTGCCGTTCAAGGGGACAAAAGTGATTCTGTTTTTTATTCCAAAGTAAAATATCGTTCCGTAGGCCCTTACCGGGGCGGCCGGAGTGCTGCGGTTACTGGCAGTTATAAAAATAAAACCACGTTTTATTTTGGCAGTGCTGGTGGCGGTGTCTGGAAAACCAACGACGGTGGTAGTAACTGGAAAAACATTTCTGATAAATATTTTGGCGGAACCATCGGTTCGGTAGCAGTAGCACCAAGTGATGAAACCATTGTATATGTTGGAGAAGGGGAGAACAGCCTTCGCGGTAATGTAGCAGAAGGCCTGGGCGGTATCTGGCGCAGCGACGATGCAGGTAAAAGCTGGCGGAACCTCGGACTGAAAGATGGTCGTCACATTATTCGTATCATCATTCATCCTAAAGACCCTAACACAGTTTGGGTAGCAGTCATGGGGCATTTATTCGGTCCTAATGAAGAACGCGGTGTTTATAAAACCACCGATGGTGGTAAAACTTGGAAGAAGACATTATACATAAATAACCAAACCGGTTGCTCCGACTTAGTAATGGAACCCGGCAATCCTTCCGTAATGTATGCCGGCATGTGGCGCGTAATACGCACGCCTTACAGCATGGAAAGCGGGGGTGAAGGAAGTGGATTATACAAAAGTATGGATGGTGGAGAAACATGGACAAGCCTCTCCACTAAAAAAGGGTTACCCAAAGGAACCTGGGGTATAGTAGGGGTAGCCGTAGCTCCGTCCAATACAGATAAAATTTATACAATCATTGAAAATGCCGGAGGTGGATTATTTGTAAGTACGGATGGCGGCGAGAACTGGGCATTAACAAGCAGCGATAACAATATCCGCCAGCGTGCGTGGTATTACAGCAAGGTTTTTGTAGATCCAAAGAATGAAAACCTGGTGTATTGTCCCAATGTGGAATTTATGCGTAGCCGGGATGGGGGCAAAACATTTCAAAGTATTAATACCCCGCATGGCGATCACCATGACCTGTGGATAGACCCGGAAAATGGTAACCGTATGATTGTTGCGGATGACGGTGGTGCACAAATAAGTTTTGATGGCGGTAATGACTGGAGCAGCTTGGGTAATCAGCCAACAGCGCAATTCTACCGCGTATCAACCGACAACTCTTTCCCGTATAGAATTTTAGGTGCACAGCAGGATAACTCAACTGTTCGTATTAAAAGCCGTACAAGTGGTGCAGGAATAACGGAAAGGGATTGGGAGCAGACAGCAGGTGCTGAAAGTGGTTATGTGCAGGCCGATCCATTGAATCCTGATATTGTATATGGTGGAAATTATGGCGGCTATTTATCAAGGCTCGATCATAAAACCGGAGAGAACAGGGCCATCAATGTTTGGCCGGATAATCCGATGGGTGCCGGTGCCGATGTTTTAAAATATCGCTTTCAATGGAATTTTCCTTTTTTCTTTTCACCCCATAATCCCAAACGTTTGTATGCAGGCGGCAATCATTTATTTGTAACAGAAAATGAAGGACAAAGCTGGGAAACCATCAGCCCGGACCTTACCACCAATGATAAATCCAGGCAGGTATCGAGTGGCGGCCCCATTACGAAAGACAATACATCTGTAGAATATTATTGTACCATTTTTACTGCAACAGAATCTGTACTGGAAAAAGATTTGTTGTGGACTGGCAGTGATGACGGATTGATTAATGTAAGCAAAGATGCCGGTAAGCACTGGGAGAATGTAACGCCCCCCGAAGCAGGTAAATGGATGATGTGGAACTGTATTGAAACCGACCCGTTTAAAAAAGGAACTGCTTATTTTGTGGGTACAAAATATAAACTGGATGATTTTGCCCCGTATATTTTTAAAACAGAAGATTATGGCAAAACCTGGAAACGAATTACCAATGGAATAGACAATATGCATTTTGTCAGGGCTATCCGTGCCGATAAAAAACGCCCGGGCTTATTATATGCCGGAACAGAATATGGTATGTACATCAGTTATGACGATGGTGCCAGCTGGAAAAAGTTTCAATTGAACCTGCCTGTTGTTCCGGTAACTGATTTAACTATTAAAGAAAATGACCTGGTGGTAGCCACACAGGGACGTGCTTTTTGGGTAATTGATGACCTGAGCGTAATACAACAAAAAGAAACTTCATCAATAGAAAAGAAATTGCACGTGTTTGCCGTTAATGATGCGTACCGTACAGAAGGTGGTAGCAGGCGCGGCCGTGGACAGGGCGGTGCTCCTCAAAATATTGGCGAAAACCCGGCCAACGGTGTAGTATTTAATTATCATTTAAAAGATGCCGATGATTCTGCCAAAGTTTCTGTCAGTGTTTTTGATAAGCAAAATAAACTGATAAAAACTTTCAGCAGAAATGCAAAAGAGCCAACCGATAAAATTGAGTTTAGCGATGGGATGAATCAGTTTGTATGGGATATGAATTATCCTGCTGCAGAAAAAGTGGATGGGTTGATCTTATGGAATGGTGGTGTCGGTTTCACCAAAGCGGCACCAGGTAAATATAGTGCCCGTTTCCGTTATGGTAAAGATTCTGTTGATGTTCCATTTGCAATTAAAGCTGATCCCAACTATAAAATGACCGAAGCTGATTATGATGCACAGGTAGGATTTTTGTTGGATATACGGGATAAATTCAGCGAGATACAAAAAGCGATTAAAAATATCCGTTCAGTAAGGACACAGATCAATGATTTTACTTCGAAGATGGATTCCGTGGGTATAAAGGATATTAAGAAAATGGCGGATAGTATCAACAAACAAATGACTGCTGTGGAAGAAGCTTTGTATCAAACCAAATCAAAAAGCGGCCAGGACGTGTTGAATTTCCCTATCAGGTTAAATGATAAGATTGCGGGTTTATATGGTGTAGCAGCCAGCGGTCAAAACCCACCCAGCAAACAATCGCGCGAAGCCTTTGCAGAATTAGCAGGGCAGGCCGATGTGCAATTGGGAAAGTTGAAAAAGATAATGGATACAGATCTGAAATCATTCAATAAAATGATCAATGATAAACAATTGCCGGTGATAGGGGTTAAGAACTGATAAGCCAGTTGCGAATTAAAAATTACGAATTACGGTTTCGCAAAGTCCGATAATTCGTAATTTTTAATTCGTAATTTCTTTCACTCCACGCTTGTTGGTTGCCCGACCAAAAACCTCATTCTTCTTCCAGCAGATCAGGTCTCCTGTTTTTGGTTCGCTGCAGTGATTGCTCATGCCGCCATTCTTCTACTTTCTTGGGATCGCCTTGTAATAAAATATCAGGTACTTTATCGCCACGGAAATCAGCGGGCCTTGTATAAACAGGCGGTGCCAATAAATTATCCTGAAACGAATCAAACAAGGCAGAAGTTTCATCATTCAAAACGCCGGGTAGTAAACGGCCAATAGCATCTACCACCACGGCAGCAGCCAGTTCACCACCACTTAATACATAATCACCAATAGAAATTTCTTTTGTCACATATTTCTGACGGATACGATCATCAATCCCTTTGTAATGCCCGCAAATAATGAGTATATTTTCTTTCATCGATAATTGATTGGCGGCTTTTTGATTAAAGAGTTCGCCATCAGGAGTCATAAAAATAATCTCATCATATTTTTTTTCCTGCTGTAATTCA
>JANXUL010000054.1 GCA_025356235.1 Bacteroidota bacterium | reverse complement strand
TCCGCTGTTGTTTTACGGCATAGCTCTTTACATTTTCAAGCAGGCTATCTTCAATTGTCAGGTTTAGTCTCGCTTTCATAAATCAAATATACGCATGTTTTTAATTTATGCGCATTATTAGGCTTCAATTCACCGGTCTTTTCACATTTTGTCCAAGAAAGTGACTTCACATTTAGCCCTAAACGGTTATTGTTCCAATAATTGTTCCCGCTGACTATCAATTCGTATAATCACTATTCTTTATAAAATCTGGTGGCGATACAGAAAGTTGCTAATGCTATTAGTTGATATCTGATATCTTTCAACATATACATAATTTACAAATACAAAATACACACTTCTGACACCTATTGTATCAAACGTATCACTTTGTGTATCATACCGTATCATTGTTACCCATAATCTGTCCCTTACTTCCCAAATCTGTTACGAATTCAAAGTAGTAACCGAAATAGTCACAACAATCTGGCTAATAAGGGCAAAAAAAGGCAACAATGGGCAAGTATAGTTCACTGATACAGAGGTGAAGTGCACAGAGCGTGCATGAATAGTGACCGGGCTACTTTCCGATACAAAACTTACTAAAAATAAAATCCAACTGGTCCTCATTCGTAATCTGACCAGTAATGGTTCCAAGATAGTGCAGGCATTGGCGGATATCAAGTGCCAGCAGGTCGCCGGGCACTTTTTCTTCGAGCCCATTTTTTACGTCGGCCAATGCAAGGCTAAGTTTTTCCAGTGCTTCAAAATGGCGCGCATTGGTTACGATGGTGGCTTCAGTATTGATATCACCCTGTATGGCCCTGCTTACCAAGGCATTTTTTAACTGATCGATATGGTAGTTTTCTTTTGCTGAAATAAAAATGATACCCGGAAAAGAAACAAATTTCTGTTGGGCCATTGCTTCTTTACCATCCACTTTATTTCCGATCAGTAGGTACTGTATTTTTTCATTTTTAAAATTAGTGACGACTATTTGTAAATCTGTAATAGCCACCTCATCTACATCAAACAAATAAATTACCACATTAGCCGCACGCATTTTTTCGAAACTTTTTTCTACCCCAATGCTTTCTATGAGATCCTGCGTGTGCTCGCGAATTCCGGCAGTATCAATCAAGCGAAACAATACACCCCCAATATTCAATATCTCTTCAATGGTATCTCGGGTAGTACCGGCAATATCACTTACAATGGCTCGGTTTTCATTTAACAGCGTATTTAATAAGGTCGATTTTCCGGCATTGGGTTTACCAATAATGGCTACCTGCACCCCATTCTTAATCACATTACCCAGCTGAAAAGAACTGATGAGCCTGGCGGTTGATTGGTTGAGTTGATTGATCAGATTGGTTAATGCGGTCCGGTCGGCAAACTCCACATCTTCCTGTGAAAAATCAAGTTCCAGTTCTATCATCGCAGAAAACCGGATCAATTGTTCGCGCAACTGGTGCAGGTCGGATGAAAAACCACCCCGCATACTATGCAAAGCTGTTTTACGGCTGGCTTCTGTATTACTGGCAATGAGGTCGGCAACAGCTTCGGCCTGTGTAAGGTCTAATTTACCATTAAGAAAAGCCCGTTGGGTAAACTCACCAGGCTTGGCTACACGTACCCCTTTGGCCGTGATGGCCTGCATGATATTTTCCTGAATGAAAGGTGAGCCATGGCAGCTGATCTCTATCACATCTTCACCCGTATAAGATCTTGGTGATTTGAATAAAGAAAGAACCACTTCATCCAACATCGTATCCTTATCTTTTAAAAAACCCACATGCAACGTATGTGAAGCCTGTTGCTGCAAATTTTTAGAAGGGAACAATTCATTCACCGCCGTAAATGCATTGGGGCCGCTTACCCGTATTATACCAATGGCACCAATACCCGGTGGTGTTGCCAGCGCTACTATCGTATCATCCCACCCCCGCAATTGTCCTGACATATTTTTTCTTTTCACAGTAAAAATAGAACAAAGAAGGGGAAAACGTGAATCGTGAGGGGGTGAGAGGTGAGTAGTGAGTAGGTTTGAGGTATTATAAACTTCGCATCTTTACTTACTACTCACGATTCACCTCTCACGATTTAGGAATCCTATTGCTCTTCCACCCTGAATGTAAT
>JANXUL010000028.1 GCA_025356235.1 Bacteroidota bacterium | reverse complement strand
GTTACCATGATCATCCGCATCCCATTACGTTTCGAAGGCAGTAAAGGAGAAAAAAATCTTTATGCATTATTTGATAGTGGCGCAAATTATTCTTGCATAAATGAAACATTGGTGGAAGATTTAGAAATGCTAACACCTATTCATACCCCCATGCGATTAGCAACGGCAAGCGATACTGTATATATGGAAATTACAAGCCGCACAACACTGGATTTTTATCATGAGGATATTCGGTTAAGTGATGAATTTTTGGTAGTGCCCGGACTTAGTGAAGAAGTGATTATTGGGGCCAACACCATGCAGAAATGGTGCTTGAAATTAGATTTTGAGCATGATACGGTAATCGTTGATCCAGGAGTAGCCAAATTAATACTCATTAACCTGATCAGTAAGAGCTGATTTATTGCAAACCCACCACTTCTTTATGCATCTGTTTTAAAAACCTATGCATGGCCTCCATTTCCTTCACATCGTCTACAATTAAAAGGAACATTCTTCCGGTTTGTTTGAGGCGCGCTTTATTGGTGCCGGTTTGCAGGTAAGCCAATACTTTTTTAAATAATTGGGATTCGAAATAAGGCGAATCGGGGCGGTTAATAAAATAACAGCGCAGGATAGCATCCTTCAATGTCATTTTTTCAAATCCAAGTTGTACAGCCAGCCAGCGGCACCTGACGGTTGTAAATAAATCCTCCACCTGGGGTGGAATGGAGCCAAACCTGTCGAGCATTTCTTTGTGAAAATCCAGTAATTCATCTTCTTTTTCGCAATTATCCAGACGGGTATAGAGTGACAGGCGCTCTGTAATACTTTCTACATAACTATCCGGAATTAATATTTCCAGATCGGTATCAATGGTACAGTCGCTTACAAAATCATCCTGCTTACTGATCTCTTCTTTGAACAGGTCTTTAAAAGATGTCCGTTTCAATTCACGTATAGCTTCTTCCAATATTTTCTGATACATTTCAAACCCTATCTCCGCCATAAAACCACTCTGCTCGCCGCCCAGTAAGTTACCGGCACCGCGAATATCAAGATCCCGCATGGCAATCTGGAAACCACTACCCAGGTCACTGAATTGTTCCAATGTCTGAAGCCGTTTCCGCGAATCGGTTGGCAGGGTACTTATGGGCGGACCTAATAAATAACAAAATGCTTTTTTATTACTGCGCCCTACCCTTCCCCGCAACTGGTGTAAATCGCTCAACCCAAAATGATGCGCATTATTAACGATAATCGTATTCACATTCGGTATATCAACGCCACTTTCTACAATATTGGTACACACCAAAACATCATATTTCTTATCAATAAAATCCAATATCCTTTCTTCCAGTTCATGGCCATCTAACTGGCCGTGGGCAAACCCAATACTCAGGTCGGGGCAAAGCCCCTGTATCATGGCACTCATTTCCGCCAACCCCTGTACACGGTTATGTATAAAGAAAACCTGCCCGCCCCTTTCGGTTTCATAATAAATTGCATCCCTTATAAAATCATCATTGAACAGCCGAACTTCTGTTTGAATAGGTTGACGGTTGGGCGGTGGCGTATTAATGATACTCAGATCTCTTGCCCCCATTAAACTGAATTGCAAAGTGCGGGGTATGGGTGTTGCCGTTAGGGTTAAGCAATCCACATTTGTTTTGAGGGTCTTCAATTTTTCCTTATGTGCCACACCAAATTTCTGTTCCTCATCAATGATCATTACACCCAGGTCTTTGAATTTTGCTTCCTTACCCAATAAGCCATGTGTGCCTATAATGATATCTACTTTGCCTTCTTCCAGCCGTTTCAGGATTTCTTTTTTTTCTTTCGACGACCTGAAACGGTTAATATAATCTACCGTTACGGGAAAATCTTTCAACCTGTCGCTAAATGTTTTAAAGTGTTGAAAAGCCAGAATGGTAGTAGGAACCAATACGGCAGCCTGTTTTCCATCTACTACCGATTTGAATGCGGCACGTATGGCAATCTCTGTTTTACCAAAACCCACATCGCCACATACCAGCCTGTCCATAGGCGATTCACTTTCCATATCTTTTTTTACATCGGCAGTTGCTTTGCTCTGGTCCGGTGTGTCTTCATAAATAAAAGAGGCTTCCAGTTCCGTTTGCATGTAGGTATCCGGGGTATGCGCAAACCCTTGCTGCGACTTGCGCTGCGCATAAAGCTTGATCAGGTCAAACGCAATTTCCTTTACTTTAATTTTGGTTTTTTCTTTCAGTCTTGTCCAAACATCCGAACCCAGTTTATTGATCTTGGGAACGGTTCCTTCCTTACCAGTGTATTTGGAAATTTTGTGCAGTGAATTAATATTTACATACAAAATATCACTGTCTTTATAAATGATACGTACTGCTTCCTGTACCCTGCCATTGGCTTCAATTTTCTGAAGCCCGCTATACGTTCCAACACCATGATCAATATGCGTAACATAATCACCGGGTTGCAGATCGCGTAGGGTTTTTAGTGTTAAGGCTTTGTTCTTGTTATAAGCCTGTTTGATCTTGTATTTATGGTAACGCTGGAATATCTGGTGATCAGTATAACAAACCACTTTCAGTTCCTCATCAATAAATCCTTCATGGATACCCGTAACGAGGGGTACAAATTGTATCTCGGTCTGAAGGTCAACAAAAATGCTGTTGAGCCGTTCTAATTGTCTCGCCTGTTCGGCAAAAATATATATGTTGTAACCCTCAGCCTCATGTGCTTTCAGGTTACTGATCAATAAATCAAACCTGCGGTTGAATGAAGGTTGGATTTTGGTTTTGAATTCAATTTCAACCGTTGACAAATTAGGTTTGAAACCAAACTCAACGATATGACGGGACAGCAGCAATTGTTCGATGGTTTCGGCTTTTACAAAATCATTCCAGCTAACTTCTTTAACCACTTTGGTATCATCTTCATCATCGCTGTTTTGCATCCGGTAGCCGCTGTCGAGGATGTTTATAAACCCTGCAAGGTCTTCTTCCTGCTGTATAATTTTTTCTTTGATCACATCCCAGTCCTTCAGCCATACGATGGTATTCTCAGAAACAAAGTCAAGGAGTGAAACTTTTTCACCACTGTCGAATTGCGTTTCTACATTGGGGATAATGTTAACCTGTAATAATTTCCTTTCACTCAATTGTGTTTCGGGGTCGAAAATGCGGATACTGTCAACTTCATTCCCGAATAATTCTACCCGGTAAGGTTTTTCATTCCCGAAAGAATAGATATCTAAAATACCACCACGCAAGGCAAACTGTCCGGGTTCGTAAACAAAATCAGTCCGGTCAAACCCATACATCACAAACAAATCCATGAGGCTGTTTAAGTTGATGGTGTCATTTGTTTTGATGCTGATGATATTGCTGCTGAGTGTTTTGGGGAGTACTACTTTTTCAAAAAGGGCCTCGGGGTAAGTAACGATAATTTTCCTGTTACCGCCGGCAGAAAGTTTGGTGAGGGCTTCTGTACGCAACATCACATGTGAGCTGTTCAACAACCTGAAATTCTTCCTGTTTTTGAAAGAGGAAGGGAAATAAAACAGGTCCAGGGCATTGGTAAGGTTTTCGAGGGTATTATGAAAATAAGCCGCTTCTTCGGCATCATTTACCACAACAAGATGGTTTAACTGCTGGCAATTGGGGTGCATGAAAACGGCACTCACCACAAATTCAGAGCTACTTCCCTGTAAATTTTTAAGGTATAATTGCTGGGTTTGGGCAAAAGAAAGCTTGTCCGCCAGCTGAAAAAGGTGGGGTGAATTTTGATACTGCTCCAACAACACATTCAAATTCATAACTGCAAAATCAACATCCGGTTCTTAGAAAGATGGGCAAAGATAGGTAGTGATGGGTTGTGAGAGGCCAGTTGTGGGTTAATAGTGGTTGTTGCCAACTTATCATTCACTAATAAGTTGCCCTTGAACTAACCGTTAACTTTACCTGAGTAAGTTTATCGTCTTCCACCACAAACAAGGCAATATGGTTGTTTGTGTCGAACAGATTGGCGTAAAATCCTTTACCATGCGCTACAAAAAGTGAATAAGCGCCTGAAGGCAAGGCAACGGTAAATGCACCTGTACTATCAGTTTCAATAGAAGCAACCAATTTAGTGCGAATGGCCGTATATACCGGAGAAGTACCTTCCCTTATTACATCGGAAATATGGGTGGGTTCGTATACAAAAACGGTTGTATGAATGCCCTTGGGTGATTTAGGGGCGGCATCAGGATTGGGCATTTGGTTGCCCCTTACTTCGGTAACGAATCCGGTAATACCTTGTTTCACGGCAGAAGATTTAACATTTCTTGCTGAGGAACAGCCAAGAATAACGATACTGGAAGAAAAAAGAAAAAAAAGAATCTGTTTCATACATCACTTTGAATGATGAAAGTATCTAATTTAGTGAATATTAGGTCTGTTTTTTTCTACGGAACAGGTTGAAAGTAAACCCCATAGGTTATGATGAAAAAAATTGTCTTGTCTTTTGTATGGATTTGCGGATGTTGTTCGATTGTTTATGCCCAGTTAGAAACCAATAACAGGATATTAAATCAGGCAGCGATAGGTTATAAGATATCAAGCGATGCAAGCTATGCCCGGGCACTTACTTTAGCTAAGCAAAGAGGCTGGCCCCTCACCATTAAAGGAAAGAACGGGAAAATAGCCATACTTGATGGTGTGGATAAGATGGATTTGCCCATGTATATCGTTTCACATTCCAATGCGATTGCAGCGGCTACTACCAGGGCTAACCAGTTGTGGCCGGGTGGGGCTTCGGGTTTAAACCTCTCGGGCAGTTCTGCAAACATGAAAGATAAGATCGGTCTTTGGGAGGCAGGAAACGCTTTTCCGCTTAAGACACACGTAGAGCTGATTAATCGTATCAATCAAAAAGATAACCCGGCTGCGAGTGGCGACCATGCTACGCACGTTGCCGGAACACTGATTGCGTCTGGCGTAAACCCTGCCGCAAAAGGAATGGCATTTGGGGTACAAAGCCTTGTTTCTTATGATACCCAAAACCGCCTGGCAGAAATGTTTACTGAATCACCCAATCTCCTTATCTCCAATCACTCTTATGGATTTCCGGCAGGCTGGTCTTATAACGACACTGAGTCCCGTTGGGAATTCTGGGGCCTGCCCACTTCAACAGAAGATTATAAATTCGGGTTTTATAGTGATGAATCACAAACACTGGATTCCCTCGCGTACAATGCCCCTAATTACCTGATGGTATTTTCTGCAGGAAACAACCGTGGTGAGACCGGGCCTACGATTGGTGACCCCTATTTCCGTTTAAATTCCAGTGGTACAATGATTTCAGCAGGCAACCGGCCTGCAGATATAAGTTCTAACGATAGTTATGACTGTATCCCCACCATTAATGGCGCAAAAAATATTTTAACCGTAGGTGCTGTTAACGGTATTCCTGTTGGTTATAGCAGGAAAGAAGATGTGGTGATGAGTTATTTCAGTAGCTGGGGCCCTACAGATGACGGCCGGATTAAACCGGATATTGTGGCTGATGGGGTAAATGTATTATCCCCTGTTAATACTTCCAACACCAGTTATGCCAGTTTTAATGGCACTTCAATGTCTTCTCCGAATGCGGCAGGCTCATTGTTTTTATTGCAGGAATATTATTCGAAACTTAAAGCAGGTGCTTTTTTGCGTTCTGCCACCATTAAAGGTCTTGCAATTCATACCGCAAATGAAGCAGGATCTTTTCCAGGCCCTGATTACCAGTTTGGATGGGGATTATTAAACGTTGAAAAAGCCGCTGCCGTTATAACTGCTGCCGTTCCATCGAACAATGCAGCAACCAGTGCCCACCTCTTGTATGAAAAGGTGTTAAATAACGGAGAAACATTTAGCACCACCGTTGTCGCTTCCGGTAAACAACCTTTATCGGCAACCATTAGCTGGACAGACCCAAAAGGAAGTGTTGATCAATTAAATACTTTAAACGGCCGGGCCAAGAAATTAGTACACGATCTTGATATCAGGATTACCAGCGGAAGCGGTTCCTCATTAAGGACTTATTTGCCATGGACACTCGATGTAAACAATCCTCAATCCCCAGCTGTTCCGGGAGATAATGTAACCGACAACGTAGAAAAAATAGAATTGATAGACAGTACCATCCCGGGGCAAACCTATACAATTACCGTTACCCACAAAGGAACGTTGGCAAGAGGTTTACAGGCTTATTCTTTATTGGTAAGTGGGGTGGGCGGTACCGCCTATTGTGCATCTGCATCAGGTGGCGGCGGTGCCAGGATAGATAGTGTGAGTTTTAAAACCATCCAAAAAGGAAATACAGCCGGTTCTAAAACCTATACCAACAATACCAACCTGATAGCAAATATTGAACCTTCGCAGTCCACACCTATTTTTATAAAAGTGGGTACGGCGGATGCAACATCCAATCCAAGAATCGTAAAAGTATTTATTGATTACAATACCAACGGTATATTTGATGCGGGCGAGCTGGCAGCAACCAGCCCTCTTATTACCGCCGCGGCAAGTTCTACAACGCTTACCATTACCACCCCAGGTTCTTTAATTGTGGGTGCCAATTGCCTGATGAGAATTATCGTACAGGAAACAAGTACAGCTTCTGATATTCTTCCATGTGGCCCTTATGGAAAAGGCGAAACGCAGGATTATAGGGTTAGGGTAGTTGATCCTTCGGTTGATATGTTGCTAAGCCAACTGGTATCCCCTGCTGACAATGACTGTTCGAGCCCATCGCAATATGTTACCATCAAAATCAGGAATAACGGTACGATTGATCAAACCAATATTCCTGTAACCGTTGCCATAAGTACAGGTGGAACTACGGTTGCCAATCTTTCAGCTATATATCCAGGTACGATAAGCGCATTGAGTACTGTAAACTATACTTTTCAAACGCCATTCGTTTCCAATGCCGGAACTACCTATACTTTTACGGCATCTGTTAACCTTTTAGGTGATCAATTTTCTGCCAATAACCAATTAGTTGCCACCATTATTACCGCTGCAAAACCAGCTACCATTTCTGGCATTGGAGGTATCTGTACAACCTCTGCACTTTTAAGGGTAAATACGCCGGATGCATCCAATTATTTCTGGTATGCAACTCCTTCTACCACCTCACCTTTTGCAGTTGGCCCTACCACAAGTACCACTAACATACCCTCAGATAAAACTTTTTATGTTGCTAAAGAAGCACGGGCCAGCTTGGGGCCATTGAATAAATTAGTCTTCCCGCAGGGTGGTTATAATAGTTTTTATAACAACTATGTCAAGTTCAATAATACCGTACCGATCGTAATAGAAACGGCAAAACTCTACATTGGTAACCCCGGGAAGATTACTATTATAGCTGCTGATATTCTCAGTTCAACGTCTACCGGTTTTACGTTTAAAACATTTGCTTCAACAGTACTTGATGCCTATGCTACAAACCCAACCTTAGTAAGCGGTGGTAACGGTGGTAATCCTGCCAATGATACCGGGGCTGTGTATTACCTGAACCTTCCTGTTACAAGTGTTGGTGACCATATCCTGCTGATACGGTGTGACCAGGGAACAGGCAGAACAGACAGTGCTTCTATTTTCAGGAATAATCAAATTACCGGCACTACTTATCCCATGGGTATACCCAACATTGCTTCTATAACAGGTAATAGCGTTAACCAGGCAGGTTTTACTGAAGCACAATTTTATTATTTCTATTATGATATGCGTATCAACACCGTTGGTTGCGTTAGCGACAGGGTTCCTGTGGTAACAGTAACCGCACCAACCCCTGTAATTACACAGGTAGCAGATTCGCTGCTTAGCAGTATTGCCGGCGGAAACCAATGGTACCTGAATGATACGGCAATCAATAATGCAAGTAATAACCATTATAAGCCAACCAAAGCTGGCACTTACAAAGTAATTGTTACGGATGTATTCGGCTGCCAGAAAACATCAAATACAATTGCTTTCACTGTAACTGCTATCCCTGAGCTGGTTGCACAGGAGATCAAACTGAAAGTGTCACCAAACCCGAACAATGGTGTATTCAACCTTTCATTTGAAGTAACAACGAAAGCAGACCTGTCTATTGATATTTTAAGTTCATCGGGACAAAGAGTGTATAACAGCAGCTACCCTAATTTCACGGGTAAGTTCTCTAAACAGATTCGTGTAGATCCGTTGAGTACAGCGTTCTATGTCTTAAAAATCCAGCACAACAAAAAAACGTATTTGCAAAAGATACTTATAGAGAAATAAGGCTAACTGAATATCTTTAACAAAGGCAACCTTTACCGGTTGCCTTTGTTGATTAAGGTTTTCTGTATCTTGGAAAATAAACATATTTTGGAAAATGAAAAAGGGGCTAATTATTTCCTTTGTATTGATTGTCTGTATCACTGCAGGCATTATCTGGAAGAAAACAGGTTTCCGTATCGCAAAAGAAAAAGACTACCAGATAGAATTATCTGAAGATAATGAGACGCCCGAAAACAGGGCAGAGATGATTGGCGCAAGGCTTCAATATGAGTATGATCTTATAAAAGATCCTAAAACAGGCAAAATTCCCGCAAATATTTTCCGGGAAGAAATGGCACAGGCCAAATCCTTACCTATTGCAGGCACCCATCAGCAAGCTATTTCTGCCAATGGTATGGAAATCAGAACTTTCGGCATTAACACACCTACCACCAATACTTACCTGCCCGCCGGTCCTAACAATATTGGTGGCAGAACAAGAATATTAGCCTTCGACAAACGTTATAATGGCGGCACTAATAAAGTAATGATAGCAGGATGTGTGAGTGGTGGAATCATGCGCTCCAGCGATGGGGGAAATAACTGGACTTTAGTAACACCCGATCAGCAGATTCATAGTATTACTACGATTGCACAGGATACCAGGACCGGTTTTGAGGATACCTGGTATGCCGGTACCGGAGAAACCTTGGGCAACTCTGCCAGTGGAACCGGCGCTTTTTATTTGGGTAACGGCATCTATAAATCTGTCAACAATGGGCTTAACTGGATCGCTTTATCAAGTACCCAATCCGGTGCATTGGCGGCATTTGACAATCCGTTTGACTTTGTTCACCGCATAGCCGTAAACCCAGCAAATGGTGATGTGTTTGCGGCCTGTCACAGCAGTATTCAACGCTCACAGGATGGGGGCAATACATGGTCGATCGTTAAAGGAACGGGAAGCGGAAACAGTGTTACCGGTAATACCGACATAGTAATTAACAGCACCGGATCGAAATTGTATTGTGCATTTCACTTGAAAAATGCGGCCGACAGGGGTGTCTGGCAATCTACTACCGGGGGAAGTGGCAGTTGGACCTTATTAGGTGGCAATGTTGCTTCAGTACCTTCGGGATGGCAAGTAAACAACAGCTCAAGCACCAGTGTTAACTGGGGCAGGATTATAATGAAGATAGCCCCATCAAATGATGATATCCTGTTCGTGATGTATGAAAATGGTAACAGCCAGGCAAGCCCGACTTTTGCGCCGGAAGCGGATTTTTTTAAATTGGATGTATCCAGCGGAGCACCAAACTGGACTAATCTTTCGGGCAATATGCCTGATATGCCGGGTGGCAATAAAACCGGCTCCGACCCCCTGACAGTTCAGGGCGGGTATGATATGCTCTTAACCATAAAACCCGATGATATTAATACTATTCTTTTAGGGGGAACTAATTTATACCGCTCTACCACTGGTTTTTCCAATACTACCGGAACCAATTGGATAGGTGGATATGCTACCAACTTTACAACCAATATTTACCCCAATAGCCACCCGGATATGCATTTTCTTGCTTTCGATCCAACCAATCCTAACAGGGCCTTTTGTTGTAATGATGGAGGGATACAGGTATCAGCAGATATTACTGCCGCGCAGGTAACCTGGACTTTTATACCCAATTACCAAACGCTTCAATATTATTCTGTAGCCATTGATCCGGAAACAGGCAGAAATAATTTTTTGGGCGGCGCGCAGGATAACGGAAGCTGGTATCGTGATGCCTCTTTAAATTTTGGTGCGAGGCCCGCCACCCGGCCCGGTGTTAATGATTTTATTCAATTAGGCGGGGGCGATGGTGTATCGGTTGATATCGCCAAGATCAGTGGGGGAAAACAACTAACGTATTTTGGTGCTCAGTCAGGAGTAATCATCAGGGATGAGCTTTTAGATAATGTGAATTATCGCGGTGGTTCCATACGCCCAAAGGCTTCGGAACTTACCGATAACAGCAATGGAGGGTATGGGGATTTTGTTACCAATTTCAAATTAAGTAATGCCAATTCAGAAGTGTTGTTTTATGTGAATTACAACAGGCTTTTTAAAACCAATTCAGCCAGTACAGTGGATAGTATAAGCTGGCTTCGCTTATTGGGTATAGAAAACACAGTAAACCCAAGTAATACAACCAGTGTTTCTATCCGTGCCATGGATTTTTCCTGGGGGCCTTATCAAACAACACATGCCATGTATTTTGGGACCAATAACAGCAAAATTTTCCGGTTAGATGATTATGCCAATGCAGATGTACAATCATTTCCCACAGATATTTCTCCGCCAGGCCTGTCTGGTAACGTACAGGATATTGCCGTTAACCCAAATGATGACAATGAAATTATGGCAGTGGTATCGAATTATAATACCATATCCATCTGGTGGACCGCTAATGCCAAAAGTGCCAGCCCCATCTGGTCCAATGCAGAGGGCAACCTTACACTTCCTTCTATTCGTTCATGTGCCATTGTGGTAAAAAAGGATGCCAGCAATAATCCGGTTACAGAATATTATGTTGGCACTTCGGTAGGACTTTATACTACACAAAGTATTAAGCAAACACTGGGCGCCGGTGGAACGATTGTCTGGTCGCGCGAAGGGGCAGGTGTACTGAACTTTGCAGTGGTTACTACTTTAGATTATCGTCCCGAAGACAATACCCTGTTAATTGGTACACATGGAAACGGTATGTATTTTACTACTATCGGATCTCCCAATTTTACTCCTACTATTATAACCGCTGTACCGGCCATTATTAATGACAAAAAATTTATACAAATATTTCCAACAATCAGTACGGGTGTTTACCAGTATGGCAAGGGCAGTTTAATTGGCATTAAATCAATTACCATACAGGCATTTAATTTATTGGGGCAACCTGTTTACCAAAAACAGGCAACCTATGGGGACGGTAGTATTCCGCTTAGTAATTTTCCGGCCGGCACATATGTGATTCAAATAACCAGTGATACCCAAAAATATAAGGCCATACAAAAAGTAGTCAAACTTTAATCAATACTCATTATGAAAAAAACAGTGCTGTTAATGATGCTTTTTTCTACTGTGTTAGTATTGGCTGCACAAAAACCCACAGTAAAAATACAAGCGTTTCAACGGTATTATATCAGTGGTGTGGCACCCACACCCATCATTGAAATAGGCGGTAAAGAAACCGCCGCCCGCAATACTTCAGAGCCGGAATATTTTATTTACCTGATTGCCTGCAAAGTACCTGGTATTGTAATAGAAAGTATTTGGATAAAGCAACATTTGTATCACGCGGATATTAATAAAGTTGCCTGTAAACCTGTTGTAATTAGTAATGGCCGCCGCAACGATACGCTGGTGCAATATACCGATGACGTGGTGTGGCAGATCAGTATTACCGGTAAAGGAAAAGACAATAGCAAGCCTAAAAATAGTATTGCGGCAGCCGTGTCTGCAAATGAATTGGTTGTACGGTTGCATGATAAAAATGGTCGGTTTTATACAAGGTCTGTTAAGAATATCGCTCCGCTCGAATCTGAAAGAGGCCAATAAAAAATTAATTTTACTCTCTGATGCTGCCAATAATTATTATCATGTGTTCTTCTGCGGTTTGCAGATTTTTTCTTAATTGCTCAACGACCACTTTTACAGGCATTATACCCAAAAAATATATTGAGATGGATAGTTATTCCCGGAATGATTAAATATTTATTTCTTTTATTTATTATTTTATAGCATAACGTATTACTTTTATTCAATTGATTATTCGCTTATTATAGAACTAAATTATCTTTATTGCCAAAATAAATTATATGCTGGAACCATGGCGCACCGGAAAAGTTATTAAAATTGAAAATGCTACTTCTTTAACCCGTCGTTTCTGGATAGAGGTTCCCGAAGTCGAGATATTTGATTTTAAAGCCGGGCAATTCGTTACTCTCGATCTTCCCATTCACGAACAGAAAAATAAAAGATGGAGAAGTTATTCCATCGCTTCAGCGCCTGATGGAACCAATATTTTTGAACTGGTGATTGTTTACCTCGAAGGTGGCCTTGGTACAACCTACCTGTTTAATGAAATAATTGTTGGCAGCGAATTATTACTCCGTGGGCCGCAGGGAAAATTTGTTTTACCCGAAATCATTACAGAAGACCTTTATTTTATTTGTACAGGAACCGGTATCGCACCTTTTCGGGCCATGTCGCATTTTCTGCATCACCATAAATTACCACACCAGTCGATACACCTTATTTTCGGTTGCCGGAAATTAGAAGACGGTTTATACGTTGATGAATTAAAAGAACTGGAAAAACAAGAGCCCGGTTTTTTCTTTCATCCCTGCTACTCGCGCGAAGCAGAAGTACCTGATGGCGCCCAAAAAGGGTATGTGCACCCGGTATATGAATCACTGACCGATCAAGGTAAAAAACCTGCCAAATTCTTTTTATGCGGCTGGAAGAATATGATTGATGAAGCCAAACAACGCATAGTGGCAATGGGATATGATAAGAAAACTATTCACCTGGAGTTATACGGATAGGCAATTTTCCAAAAATCACCGTAATTCTCTTTTTCTCCGTTCTTCTCATTGAAAAAAAATGCGGAATTCATAATAGTTGAGGGCGGGGTTCCAATAAGAGAAGAACGGAGAAAAAGAGGGCGTACGAATTTGTTAGAGAATTCTTACATTGCTATAACCGGTACCTGATTTTTAAGACTTTCTGAAAAATAAACTGCATGAGAAAATTGATGAGCCTGCTCGCGTGTATTCAATTATTGCTTACACTACAAGCCGCTGCACAGAAAAAGACATTCCTGCCAGATACCATAGCCGTATTTGATGCTTACGTGCAAAAAGCTATTAAAGAATGGGATGTACCCGGTTTAGCCATTGTTGTAGTAAAAGATAATAAGATAGTTTTTAAAAAAACCTACGGAACCCGCGAACTCGGCACTGCCAAAATGGTAGATAACCAGACCTTATTTGTTTGTGCCTCCACCACCAAAGCCATGACGGCAACCTGCATGGGGATGTTGGTTGATGAGGGGAAATTAAACTGGGATGACCCTGTTAGCAAATACCTGCCCGATTTTCAGTTATACGATCCGTATGTAACGAGGGAACCCAGGGTACGTGATCTTTTCTTACATAATTCCGGTGTAGGCAATACTGATTTTTTGTGGGCCGATAATGCCTACTCATCCGATGAGATCTTACAGCATATGCGACTGGCCAAGCCCGCATATTCATTCCGTTCGGATTTTATTTACCAGAATATTTTTTATTTGGTTGCCGGGAAAGTAATTGAGAAAATAAGTGGCATGCCCTGGTCGGATTTCATTAACAAAAGGATCTTTCAACCACTTGGCATGTTACGCACCAAATCTGAATTCAGGCAGGTGAAAGATGCAAATATTACCATGCCGCATTTCAGGATAGATAGTACTATTGCCGTTATTGAACACGATACCATTGTAGATGCGATTGGTCCGGCAGGTTCGGTACTTTCTTCTATTGACGATATTTCTTTATGGTTAAAATGCATGCTCGACAGCAGTAAATATGCCGGTGGCAGGTTGGTAAAACCCAATACCTGGAAAGAGTTATTAAAACCGCAAACATTAGTTTCAGAAGGAGAATTTTATCCCACGCAAAGAATAACCAAACCCAATTTTACTACCTATGCGTTAGGCTGGTTTCAACAGGATTATAAAGGAAGGAAACTGAATTTTCATACCGGCAGTTTATCCGGGGCAGTTGCCATACATGGACAGATGCCAGAAGAAAAAACAGGTGTTTATATTTTTGCCAACCTTGATCATACAGAAATTAGGCATGCCTTGATGTTCAAAGCCCTTGACCAGTTTGCACTGGGCGGCGACCGCGATTGGAGCGCGGAATTCTTAACGCTCTATACCAACCTTAAAAAAGATGCCGAGAAAAGAACAAAAGAAAACGAAGCAAAAAGGGTATTGAATACGCATCCTTTATTTTCACCTGAAGCCTATACCGGAAAATTTGAAGACCCTTTGTATGGTATGATTGAAATCAGTTTGGTGAACGGTTCATTATCAGCAGCCATCAATAAAAATTATGCCGGTAAACTGGAGCACTGGAATTATGATACGTTCCGGATCATCTTCGATAGAAAATGGAATGGCAAAAGCTATGTATCATTCAGGCAGAATATAGAAGGGAAGATCAGTGAAATGATCCTCGATGGGGTATCGTTTAGTAAGATTATGAAATAACGTTTTTTTAAGTCAAAATTAAAAAGTCAAAAGTCAAAACAGCTTCGTTTTAACTTTTGACTTTTTAATTTTGACTTTTTATTTACTTATTCCATAATTTGCTCCAACACCAAATCCTTGATCTTGCTGATCAATACCCTTTCCTGCACCATCGAATCCCTGTATCGGATGGTTACGGTCTGGTCTTCTTTGGTCTGGTGGTCTATCGTAACACAGAATGGCGTACCAATGGCATCCTGCCTCCTGTATCGTTTACCGATGGCATCTTTTTCTTCGTAAAAACATTTGAAATAAGGTTTGCACTCATTCATAAGGTCGCGGGCCAGTTCGGGCAAACCATCTTTCTTGGTTAATGGGAGAATGGCCAGTTTTACCGGTGCGACCTTCGTAGGGATATGCAATACAACACGGCTATCAGAAGTGCCGTCTCCTTTCGGAATCACTTCTTCTTCATAGGCATTGGCCATGATAAGTAAAAACATCCTGTCTAAGCCAATAGACGTTTCTACAACATAGGGTATATAATTACCAAAAGGTTTTCCGCTGGCTTCATCAATATCATTATCGAAATATTGCATCTTCTTTTTACTAAACAGTTGATGCTGCGTTAAATCAAAATCACTTCTTGAATGGATGCCTTCCACTTCTTTAAAGCCGAAAGGAAATTCATATTCGATATCACAGGCTTCTTTTGCGTAGTGCGCCAGTTTCACATGATCATGGTAGCGGTATTTTTCGGCAGGAATACCCATACTTAAATGCCATTGCAAACGGGATTCCTTCCAGTATTTATACCACTCACCTTCTGTGCCGGGGCGAAAGAAAAACTGCATTTCCATCTGCTCAAATTCACGCATGCGGAAAATAAATTGGCGTGCCACGATCTCGTTACGAAAGGCCTTGCCGGTTTGTGCAATACCAAAAGGGATTTTCATCCGCGCTGTTTTCTGCACATTGAGAAAATTTACAAAAATACCCTGTGCTGTTTCGGGGCGTAAGTAAATAGTATCAGCATCCTCAGCTACAGAACCCAATTGGGTGGAAAACATCAGGTTAAATTGCCGGATATCTGTCCAGTTGGCTGTACCACTTACACTACAAACTATTTTCTGGTCGGTAAGCAATTGTTTTAACCCGGCAAAATCTTCAGCAGCCAGTAAAGTATCCATAGAAGCAAGTAATGCGTCTGCTTCTTTACTTCCTTCATCACCCTTCTCTCTTAGCAGATCGGCTTTTGCTTCGAGCAAATGATCTACGCGATACCGCTTGTTACTGTCGCGGTTATCAATCATCGGATCGCTGAAATTATCTACGTGGCCACTTGCTTTCCAGGTAGTGGGATGCATGAAGATGGCAGCATCAATACCTACAATATTTTCATGCATCTGCGTCATGCTTTTCCACCAATAATCACGGATATTTTTCTTTAATTCACTGCCATAAGGGCCATAATCGTATACGGCACTCAGGCCATCATAAATCTCACTACTGGGGAACACAAAGCCATATTCTTTGGCATGCGAAATAATTGCTTGGAACCGATTATCCTGTTGTATGCTCATAACGGCCTCAAAAATATGCTTTTACACTTGCTCTGCGAAACCCCTGAACCTGTCTTTTACTGTATTCGTCGGATATTTTGTTTCATTCATCCTAAAAATTAACGTCATACCAATAAAAATTTTAGTTTAGCATGTACCTAAACTAAACCAATATGCTTAGAAAATTAACTCCTTTAGTGTCATTTCTGCTATTTATTCCGATGTTGATAGAGGCACAACAGGCCAGCGAGTATCCGAACGACTACCTCTCCCCTGCTTTTCATGCCGGCAGAAGGGCGGCTGTTAGGGAAATGATGCCTAAGAACACTGTCGGTATTTTTTTCGCGTCGCAGGTGCGGAACCGTAATAATGACGTGGATTTTCAGTTTGCGCAGAATAAGAATTTCTACTACCTCACCGGCCTGGAAGAGCCCAATTCGATGTTACTCATTTTTAAAGAGCCGGTAACTGTATTGGGTAAAACAGGTACTGAATTCCTGTTTGTTCAACCGCGTAACCCGAGTCGTGAAATGTGGACAGGTAAAATATTAGGTGTTGAAGGCGTACAGGAACTTTATAAACTCGATAATGTATTTACCCATGACCAGTTTACGTACACGGCTATTGACCTAAGTAAAGTAGATTCGGTTTTGACTACTTTATACAGTGAGAATATTATCTCAAAATATTATGGTCGTGGGGGCAGTGACCCATTATCAAAAATGGCCCAGCTGATCGACAGTGCCATTACAGGCAATAAGAAACCCAATGCTTCGCGTACCATTGGAAATATCCTGCGCACATTACGAGCCATCAAACAGCCGGAGGAAATAACGCTGATTGCCAAAGCTGCTTCAATTAGTACTGAAGGACATAATGCTGTAATGAAAGGGATCAAAACCGGCATGACTGAATACCAGGCACAGGCCATCATGGAATATTATTTTAAAAAAAACGGATCGGAATATCCCGGTTATCCAAGCATTAACGGTTCGGCAGAAAACACTTGTGTATTGCATTATGAAACCAACCAGCGTTTAATGAAAGATGGTGATCTTTTATTAAGTGATTGTGCTGCTGAATACCATGGTTACAGTGCTGATGTTACCAGAACGATTCCGGTGAACGGTAAATTCTCCCCGGCACAAAAGATTATTTATGAACTGGTATTGGAAGCGCAGGATTCGGCTTTTTTGCTTTGCAAATCAGGCAACGCCTCTAATGAGCCGCACAAGGCAGCAGTAAGGGTAATTACCCGAGGACTGACTAAACTGGGTATTATAGCAACAGATGCAGAACTAAGAACCTATTTCCCCCACGGCACTTCGCATGGATTAGGATTAGATGTGCATGACCCCAATCCCGGCATTTTACAAACAGGTGCCGTATTTACTGTTGAGCCAGGCATTTACATCCCACCCGGAAGTAAGTGTGATAAAAAATGGTGGAACATAGGTGTGCGGATTGAAGATGATATTTTAATTACCGATACAGGCTATCAAAATCTTTCTGCTGGCTCACCAAGAACCGTTGCGGAGATCGAGAAAATGGCGAAGCAGAAAAGTATTTTTAAATAACCTCATAAAGTTTAAAATAATAATGCCGCATTCTATAAAAAGTGCGGCATTATTATTTACGATAGGATAGAAAACGGGTCTATTGTTTTTTAGTCTCTTCCACTAAAGGTGCTACGGGTGTTACGGGTGCTGCTACGCTCACTGTGGTATTGGTTAACACAGGTTGCTCCTGCACCTGCAGGGATGCTTTATTTTCCAGTTCTATTTCCTGAATCCACACAGCATAATCATTGGGGAAAATATTTCTTCCCGTACGTTTTGCATAGGACCTTGTAAAACAGGCACCAAAATAAAGTATGGTAGATGAATAATATACCCAAAGCAGGATGATCACCACCGATCCGGCGGCTCCATATGTACTGCTGATATGTGTTTTGCCCAGGTAATATCCAATAGCAAATTTACCCAACATAAATAAAATGGCTGTGGTTACAGAGCCAATAATTACATCGCGCCACTGTATGCGTGCATCAGGCAGTACTTTAAAAATAATTGCAAATAAAAAACTGATGGTCATGAATGTGATAAAAAGATTAATGCCGTAAGCAACATACACCGCTATTCCGGGGAAAAGTTTTAATAACTGTTGACCTACCATATCCAAAACAGAATTTACAACAAGCGATACCAGCAGGATGAACCCAAGACTAACCACCATCGAAAAACTAAGCAGCCTGTTCAATATCAATTTAAGCCAGCCTTTTTTGGGTTTAGCTTTTAAACGCCATATATAATTGATCGAATCCTGGATCTCGGCAAAAACCCCTGTTGCTGCAAAAACCAATGCGCATATACCAATAATTGATGCCCATGTTATATCTTTTGAAATGGTGGCATTACGGATGATCTGTTCAATCTGTAAAGCTGCATCTGCACCTATTAAACCCTGTATATGCTGAAAAATAGTTCCTTCAATAGCCGCCCTACCATAAAAAATATCGCACAGGCTGATAATGACAATAAGCATGGGCGCAATAGAGAAAATAGTGTAGTAGGCTAAAGCAGCACTCATGCGCATTGCCTTATTATCAACAAAATCAAAGAAGGATTCTTTTAATATTGACCACATGTTTACAATATGCCATTTCATTAGCTAACGGTTTAAAAAATCATACCAGTTATTGTAATTTATCATTCTGTTTGTGGCGGTCTGTATCCCTAAGGTTCTTTTTCTCAAAGTTTTTTTCCATAGCACTTGTTAAATCTACACCTGTTTGATTAGCCAAACAAATGAGTACCCAAAGTACATCGGCCATTTCATCGGCTATTTCCTTCCCTTTATCCGATTCTTTAAAAGATTGTTCCCCGTACATTCTAACCATTAGCCGGCTCAATTCGCCAACTTCTTCCATCAATATACCAAGATTGGTCAGCTCATTAAAATACCTTACCCCTACAGTTTTTATCCAGTTGTCCACCTGTTGCTGTGCGGATTCTATGGTCATAATTAATTATTTTTTAGTTCAATACCTGAATGGAGCAGTTTTATCCGCATAACCGTTGCAATGGATTCAGCCCTTTGCTTTACCATTTCTGCATTACTGCCTGCATACAATTCATTAACCGTTTGTTGAAACAATACTACCCATCGCGCAAAATGTTCTGTTTTAAAAGCCGATAACTGGTGAATGTGCTGGTGAACCTGTAACACATTCCCTTTATATTTTGCTACTCCAAAAACTACAGTCTCCCAAAAATCAACAATCAATGGCATATGGGTTTCCATATGTAAAGGGGCTACTTCTGTAAAAAAGAAACTGATCAATTCATCTGTTAATGCTTTATGATAAAATGATTCCAGTAAGGTTTGGATATCATTTCTTGTTTTAATGTCTTTCATATTTTGAATTACGAATTAAAAATTAAAATTACGAATTATGAATTATGAACGCATCGCCCATAATTTGTAATTTTTAATTCGTAATTGCATAATTATTCCCCTCATTCCCTGTTCTTAGAATCTATCACAATAGTTACAGGGCCATCATTCAATAACTTCACTTTCATATCTGCCCCGAAAATGCCGGTTTGTATTTGTTTTCCTAACTCCTGTTGCAGTTGCAGTATCATTTTTTCATACACCGGTATAGCTATATCCAGCTTAGAGGCTTTGATATAAGATGGCCGGTTCCCCTTTTTGGTACTGGCTTGCAGCGTAAACTGGCTGATTAATAATACATCGCCTCCCACTTCTTTTACCGAAAGATTCATCACCCCGTTCTCATCATTAAAAATACGCAGGTTACTGATCTTGTTACTTAGCCAGTTAATATCTTCTTCTGAATCCGCATCTTCAATACCCATTAATACCAATAAGCCAGCATTAATAGCCCCGGTCACCTCAGCATCCACTGTTACGGAAGCCTCACTGACCCTTTGTATAACAATTCTCATAATCTCTTAACAGTTTTTATACGAACTTTATCCCGATGAAGATAGACATTACACAGGAAATATTGTTCCAAACAGCCCGCAGTGGTGGTAAAGGGGGGCAAAATGTAAACAAGGTAGAAACCATGGTAGAGGGCCGCTGGCAGGTATTATCATCCCAGTTGTTTTCTGATGAGCAAAAGCAACTCATAAATGAAAAATTACATAATAAAATTACTGATGACGGGGTCCTGCTGGTAAAATCACAAACGGAAAGGTCGCAGCTGGGTAACAAACAGGAAGTGATCAGGAAAATGAACCAACTGATAGAAAAAGCACTGGTAAAACAGAAAGTCCGCCGCCCTACGAAGCCCACCAAAGCTGCAAAGGAAAAACGGATAGAGAGCAAAAAACGGAATACATTCACAAAAGAAAAGCGTAAGAAAATAAACAGAAACGATTATTAATGAAAACGATATTTTTCATATTTACCTGCGTCCTGTTGATTTCTGTGACTAGTATGGGATTTATCAGAGACGGGGATAACAAAATACAGCAACGTCAGCTTGCCCTGATCTTTCAACATACCATGGGTGGCGATAAACTGGTATTGGGTACCCCGTGTAAAAATATTCTTGGGGAAAATATCATTATTGAAAAATTTAAATATTATGTGTCGAATTTTTCTGTAACAGACAATAATGGACAAATCACAAAATTACCTGCCCAATATTTCCTGATAGATGAGGCGGATCCCTTATCTAAAAACATTATATTAACCATTCCCGGTGCATCCATCAAGAGCATTTGTTTTTTACTTGGCGTAGATAGTATCAAAAATGTTTCCGGTGTACAAACAGGTGCTTTGGATCCTTTAAACGGTATGTTCTGGACCTGGAATAGTGGCTATATTATGGCCAAACTTGAAGGCACTTCTGAAGTATCAGCGGCGCAGGGGCATTATTTTACTTATCATATTGGTGGTTTTAAAAATGGTATGAATACAACAAGGATGATTTCATTAGAACTTCCGGAGAAAGAGGTAAGGGCAAATCAAATAACAATCACGGCAGAGATCAACCAATGGTTTAAGGGTAAGTCGGAACTGAAAATAACTGAAACACCTGTTTGTCATAGTCCCAGTGCATTGGCCATGCGGATTGCAGATAATTACAGCACGATGTTCTCCATAAATGCAGCACACTGATATGAAATTGGCTAAAAATACATGGGTAATGTTTGTCATTGTACTTATAGCAACCGGATGGATAACTGTTGACAACCGTTATTTTAAACCCAGGCCTGTTAAGTTTATAATACCGCCCGGCTGGCCTCAACCTGTTTACGATTTTTCAAAAAATCCTTTGACAGAAGAAGGCTTTGTATTAGGAAAGCAATTATTTTATGATAGCCGTCTTAGTAAAGATGGTAATTTTTCTTGCGGTAGCTGCCATCAGCAATTCGGCGCTTTCAATACCTATGACCATAACCTTAGCCATGGCTTTAATAATGCATTAACTACCCGCAATGCGCCGGGTTTATTTAATCTGGCGTGGCAAAAAGAATTTATGTGGGATGGCGGGATTAACCACCTCGACCTACAGCCATTAGCACCTATAACCGCTGAAAATGAAATGGCAGAAACCCTGGAATCGGTGACCAGTAAGCTGCGTTCAGATAACCAGTACCGGAAATTATTTAAAGCTGCTTTCGGCGATGAAACCATTAATTACCAGCGTATCGGAAAAGCGATGAGCCAGTTCCTGCTGCAATTGGTTAGCAGTAATAGTAAATACGATAAAGTAATGCGGGGTGAAGCCAGTTTTATTTTACCTGAACAATTGGGTTACGAAATATTTCAAAAAAAATGTACGGGTTGCCATGCAGAACCCATGTTTACCGATTTCACTTACCGCAATACCGGCCTCCCCCTGGATCTTTCCGTAAGTGATATGGGCAGGATGAAAATAACAGGCGATAAAAATGACTCTTTAAAATTTAAAGTACCCAGTTTACGAAATGTTGCGATGACTTTTCCGTATGGACATGATGGCCGCTTTTTTTCGTTATTAAGTGTATTTGAACATTACCGGAAAAATATGGTGGTGGGACCAACGACTGATGTATTGCTGCAAAAAAAACTAATCTTGTCCAATTTCGAAATCGGCCAGTTAACTGCCTTTCTATACACTTTAACAGATTCAACTTTCCTGAAAGATTCCCGGTTTGCACCACCTGGTTTTGAAAACAATGCCAACCCACCGGCAGATATTCACCAGTAAGCTGCACATTTGTTACTTTAGTGGCGGGATACTGGATGCCGGATGAAATGCAAATGAACCAATAAATAAATCCTTTGAGCGGAATAAAAAAATTAGCAGGGCAAACAATGTGGTATGGCGTGAGTTCTATTGCGGCCAGGTTTATCGGTTATTTATTAGCCCCATTACTTACCTATTCGAGCCATGTAAAAATAGCAGATTTTGGCAGACAAAGTTTGTTGTATTCTGCAATCCCGGTATTGAGTATTCTTTTCACTTATGGTTTCGAAACTGCTTACTTCCGTTTTTCAGGAAGGCCGGAATATAAAAAAAGTATTTTTAGCACTTCTTTTTTTTCACTCCTTATCACAACGATAGTTTTTTCTACTGTGTTATGGTTCTATCAGGATACACTGAGTAATATAGTAGGCTTTGCAGATATCCCCCAAATAGCGCAACTCACAATTTGTATTATAGCCATTGATACAGTATGCCGAATTCCTTTCGCAAAACTGCGGCAGGAAGAACGGCCTGTGAAATATGCTTTTGTAATGGTTACCGGTATTTTCATCAATCTTATATTGGTATGGTTCTTTGTTAATTATTGCCCTGCACAATTACAAAAAGATCCAGAAAATTGGGTAGGCAAGATATTCGACATGAATAAGAATCCGATTATGTATGTTGTGTTGGCAAATCTTATACAAAGTATTATTACCCTGTTATTATTAAGCAAAGAAATAGCTAGACTTCACTTTACATTCAATATAAAATTGTGGAAGGAGATGATGCTTTATGCTTTACCCTTACTGATTGTTGGGTTTGGGGGGATTATTAACGAAACATTCGACAGGCTCATGCTCAAAGCCTGGTTGCCGGGAACAGTTGAATTTAAAAATGAACAGGTAGGTATTTATAATGCCTGTTATAAATTATCCTTGCTCATTACGCTTTTTATTCAGGCTTTCAGGATGGGTGCAGAGCCTTTCTTTTTTAAACAGGCCGAAGAACAGAATCCACAACGGGTATATGCGAGGGTAATGAAGTTCTTTGTAATCGTAGTTGCCACCATGTTCCTTGTGGTTAGCCTGTTCATTCCTGTGTGGGCAAGAATGATTGGACCGGGGTACAGGGCGGGACTAAAAATAGTGCCCATACTTTTGCTGGCCAATATATTCCTGGGCATCTATTATAATTTGAGTATCTGGTTCAAATTAGGTAAAAGTACCATTACCGGCACTTACATTACTTTAATCGGAACAGCTATTACAATTGCTATTAATTATTTTTTTATCCCCTATATCGGATATATGGCAGGTGCATGGGCTACTTTTTTTTGTTATGGTAGTATGATGGTAATCTGCTATCAATGGGGTCAGAAGAAATATCCTATTCCCTACGCTACTAAAAAAATAGTTGCTTACATTGTAATTGCTGTACTGGTTTTTTTATTTCATAAGGGAGTTACTTCCTTAATTCCTCAAACGATATTCAGTTTAGGTTTAGGTACTGTATTGTTAGGGGCATTTATCTGGTTCATTCTATTAATCGAGAAAAAAGAGTTTCAGAAATTACCTGTTGTGGGCAAATTCATAAAATAATCTTTTTATCAAATTATTTATCTTTGCCTTATGGCAGAAGACCTCTCTATCAATAAAGGTGAAAAGACAGAACAATACCAATCATTGATCCCACAGATTAAAGGTTTGCTTGAAGGCGAACCCGATCTCATTGCCAATCTGGCAAATGTTGCCGCTGCTTTAAAAGAACAATTCGGCTGGTTTTGGGTTGGCTTTTACCTGGTAAAACATGAGCAGTTGGTATTAGGCCCGTTCCAGGGACCGGTTGCCTGTACAAGAATTAACAAGGGGCGTGGTGTATGTGGCAGCAGCTGGGCCAAAGCAGAAACATTGATTGTTCCCGACGTAGAAAAATTTCCCGGCCATATTGCCTGCAGCAGTTTATCCAAATCTGAAATAGTAGTTCCTTTGATGAAAGAGGGAATGGTTTGGGGGGTATTAGATGTTGACAGTGGAGTATTGGATCAGTTTGATGAGATAGATAAGCAATATCTTAAAGCTATTGTTGAACTGATTTCTTAATTGGATTTTTTTCTGGAAGAAAGTAATATCTAAGTTCCGTTTCAATATTCGTCATATCCAGCAACCTTGGCTCACCCTTGCCATCAAAAACAAAAAGGCCTTCCGTATCGTTTTTCGCATCTAAATCAATGCATTCTTTTGTGCCATCCTTTTTTTCAAAAAGAAGCCACCGGGCTTTCATTACTTCTATAATTTTTATATGTGGATAGTATTTTTTTAAAGCAATGCGTGAATATCGCATCTGGTAAAAGAATTCATGCATCGTACTTTTAAATACCATTGTATCGGTAATCGCGGCAATTTTTTGTAACTGCAATGAATCCGGATGATAAAATACGGCAGAAGGATATTGTATACGCACTGTATCTGAAAAAATGCTGCCAGGTTTATTTTTAGGTATATTTTGAATCCCTGCAATTTGATGGGAATTGTTAGTACAGGATATAATTAATAAACCCAGTAAACAATAAGTAAGAAATTGAAATTTCATAACAGTATTCTTTTCATTCGCCAAAGCAATCTAACAAAAAAATAAAGCCCCGTATTTCATGGGCCTTACTTTGAATTAACCTATATCAACCTTTATCTACCAATTCCATAACCGGGTTATATTAAAACCGATCACCCACTTACCACCTTCCACTTTTGTACCGTCGGCTTGGGTATAATTGAAAGGGCTATTTGAATTGTACAAATTATTCCGTTGCGGACTAAGCAGCGAATAATTGCCCATGAATAATTGGAATGAGTGAGCACTTGTATTGAATTCAAAACCTAAAGACAAATTAGGATTGGGGTTATGTGTATTATGTTTTGTAATGGGCTGGTCATAATTGAAAATTATAGAAGTCACATTGGTCCATCTGTACCTTCCGGATAAAGCAACCGCAAAGTGATCAAAATTCATTTCTTTGAATGTTACCTTTCCCGTGCTGTCGTTTTTGGTATAAAAGCCATTCACTGAATTCTGATGAGAGATACTTGGGGCAACCTGTAAAGAAAATTTATCTGTTATTTTCCTGGCTATGATCAATTGGTTGAAAGAAATTACTCTTTGCGATTGGTATTTAAAAAGGCTATGATCCGGATCTTTCCTTGTATCATACCCTATATTTCCATAGTAAGTAATACTCACCGGGTATTTACCTTTTGTTTGTGCGATAATGGCATATTTGGCACTTACATCCCAAAGCATATTGCTTTTTGTTATACCAATACCCACATTAAGTCTGTTAACTGGCGCATAACTTACACCCAACCGTATATTGGATGGGGCGAAAAACCCCCAGAAATCATCATATCCTTTATTCACTGTTCCAAACCGGTGCATGATATCCATTTCAAACGTTCCTTTTTTTGATACCATTACCGTTTGGTTATCAATAATCCATACACTCTGAAAAGTATTTTTTACCGGCTTTGCCTTGGTAGGTGTCACTATTTCTTTAGCAGCAACTGTGCTATCCTGTGCAGATAATTTAGTCTGCGAAAAAAGAAGGCAACAGACAACGTATGCCGGTAAAATAAACCGGCGAACAGGTATATATGTTTTTAGTTTCATTTTAATGATTTTTTACAATGACTTAATTATTCGGCGCACCATTTCTAATCCAATCATATATTTTTTGCCTGTCACTTGCCGAAGGAATATATTGTTGCATTTCACCGTTTATCATTTTATATATAATACTTTCTTTGGGAATAACCGTATTCACAAAACCGCCGTTAGCAATTTCCTGATAGGCTATCCCGCTTGCCATAAAAGGTTTGTGTGCACCCGAAACATGACAGCCGGATAAGGCGCATTTGGTATTCACCATAGGGGCAATATCTGTTTTAAAACTTACCGCCTGCGGTGGTCCATCGGGATCAACAACAGTATCCGGTAAAATAACATCATGGTAACAACCGGTTAACCCAACAGCTACCGTAAAAAAAATACCGATATATATCATCATTTTTTTCATAACAATTCGTTTGGGGTTATTTATTATTGAAGTTCATGTTACATTCGATATCTACTTTATCCGCAATACTTGTGCTCACAACACCAAAATCCCTGCAGTTAAACTGGAACTTTAATTGTAAGCCAAAAACAGAATACGCAGCACCAGTGCCAATTTGAACTCTAGCCTTTGACACATACTTTAAGCGGCCAACAATAGATTGGGTAAGGGGTGCAGCTAAACCACCCTTCCAGGTAAAGTTTAGTGTTACGATATAATCATTGCTAAGCGGGTCAAATTTTACAGATGTTGTTTTTATCCTGGCAATATTGGTAAGGGTTAGGTTTTGTGTACCAGTTACAATAGGCACCGTACCCAAACCACTTACATTACATCCGCCATCCCTGCCTGGTTCTCCTGTATTGGATTGATTGACCTGAACGTATCCGTTAAAATATGTTTTGGTGGGATCTGCTTCGTTAAATGCCCAGGAGGTATCCTTTAAAGGCTGACCGGCAGTAAGATAATTCTGCATTTCAGCATCAATTACTTCATGCATGCCAAATTGGTTAAACCTGCCCGTAAGCAACCCCGCAACGCCAACATAGTTGGTTGACCATAATACATTGGAGTGGGCTTTATCAAGTTTCCATTGTGTGGTATCACCAACCACCATATTCCCTGGAAGTTGAATGTTTGTGCCTCGGGTAATGATTGGACCGGATGTTGCAACTGTAGGAGGAACAACAGATTCATGGGTGCAACTCGCTATATACCCATAACCACTGATAAGGATCAGAAAAATCATCAGGGTTTTATTAGTAAGCAGTTTCATAAAAATTGATTAAGGAGAGTGAATGAAAATTTAACGCTACAAAAGTATTTCGGAGAAATGGGTGTTTTTATGACATCGCTCAAGCTGAATAATGATAAGTATCATGTTATTTAAAAGTGATTACCTCAGGATATCAATCAAAGAGTGCTGATACGCCACGAATCAGAAGGAAAACAGGTTTTAGCCAGGTTCAATTCTTACACACAAAACTTTCTCATTCAATTTTTTTTGTGCAGGAGGTGGTAAGTTTGGCCGAATTATTTTTTATACTGTTTAACCAAAAAAGAGAGCAATACGATAACCAAAATGGCTCCAAGGTTCAGTAAAAGGCTCACGGTATACATTTGCATATCGTTTCTTACTATATGTATATCAACAGTTGATGCAGACAATCGTAAGATTATATCTCTTGCCAGAAAGAAGAAAAAAACAAGGCTGTGGAGTAAACTTAATATAGTCTTTTTTGCAAGTGCAGGTATCCAGAAAAGCAGTGAGAGGAACCCCCATATCTGCCAACAGGTCAGTTGCATCGTGAGATTATTGTTTTGAATGAAATAAACCAGGTAGAGATTTTTTAACTGGAAACCCAGGTATAATATACCTACCAATGCATATCCGGATGGCAAGAGTTTAGTAACCTGGTTTTTAAAACTATTTTTGTCCTGTTGGTTTCCTGCAATAGAAAAAACAACGGCATATATAAAAGGATATCCCGAAAAAAAAGTAATCAATTCTAGTTGCTGCAGGTATACAAAAAGGCTGTCATCCATATATTTAATGTAGAAAATATAAAGGGTTTATACAAATTACAACACTTTAACAAGGATGTTGATTATCATTCAGTAACGGATAATATTCCCGCTTAACGACCTATTAAATAAAAATCCCTTACTTTTGCATCATTCATATACTCTCTCTACAGACTGATCACTCTTCCGTGACAAAGTTTATCAAGTCAATTACGGGCAGGCTATATACCATCTGAGCTTATTTCAGGTGTTCATTTATTAAATTATACCATTTTGTTATTCGAACAATTAAACCTTATTGAGCCCATCTTGAAGGCGCTCAACACTGAAGGTTACACCACACCTACACCTATACAGGAACAATCCATCCCTATCGTTTTAGAACGCAGGGATCTTTTGGGTTGCGCCCAAACAGGAACCGGGAAAACGGCAGCTTTTGCTATTCCCATCCTGCAGATCCTGCACGAAGAAAAAGCAGCAGGCAATGCCAATAAAGGCATCAAAGCATTAATCTTAACCCCTACAAGGGAACTGGCTATACAGATAGATGAAAGTTTTGCAGCTTACGGTAAAAATCTCAATCTGAAACACCTCGTAATTTTCGGTGGCGTATCACAGGGGCCGCAAACAAATGCTTTACGCAATGGCGTAGATATTTTAATCGCTACCCCTGGCCGTTTATTAGACCTGGTAGAACAACGCTATATCAATCTTTCACAAATACAATTATTTGTGTTGGATGAAGCAGACCGTATGCTCGACATGGGTTTTATTCACGATGTAAAAAAAATCATCACTAAAATACCCGCAAAAAGACAAACACTTTTCTTCTCGGCTACTATGCCTGCAGAGATCGCCAAACTGTCGAACACTATTTTAACCAACCCTGCAAGAGTTGAAGTGACCCCGGTTTCTTCAACTGCAGAAACCATACAGCAGTCTATGTATTTTGTTGAAAAAGACAACAAGAAACATTTGCTCATCCACCTGTTAAAAGACAAAGCCATACAAAGTGCTTTGGTTTTTACCCGTACCAAACATGGGGCAGACAAAGTGGTGAAAGAATTGCTGAGGGCCGGCGTGGGTGCAGAAGCTATTCATGGCAATAAATCTCAAAATGCACGCCAGCGTGCCTTGAGTAATTTTAAAACAGGGCATACCCGTGTATTGGTAGCAACAGATATTGCCGCCAGGGGTATTGATGTAGATAATCTTTCTCATGTAATCAATTTTGAATTACCTAACATACCCGAAACTTATGTACACCGGATCGGTCGTACCGGTCGTGCCGGTGCCAGTGGTATTGCGTTCTCTTTCTGCGACGCAGAAGAGAAAGAATTCCTGAGGGATATTCAAAAACTGATCACTACTGCTGTACCTATTGTAACAGATCATCCGTATGCGATGAGTGATACTTCACTTACCACCTATAAATCTTTACCGCAAAGGCCCGTACAAAGACACCACCAGAATACTGACCGTAACAGGTCTTTCAGGGGTGGCGACAGAAGGTTTTCCGGCAACACCAATTCGAACAGGGGAAATTAATCAACTGTTGTTTCGATAAGAGAAGAACAAAGAAAAAGAGCAGGAAGAACAATTTTCCTGCTCTTTTTTTTACGCCCGCATATGATCATATTTCCCCGCAAAGTTGCAATCAGTTAAATCTTAGTAAGGTTATTTTACTTAATTTAGTAACTATGATAAAGCGAAATATTTTTCTTCTTTTAATGCTGATTGGCATGACTTCGTTCGGTCAGAAAAAACCAATAGCCCCACTAATCTATTTCCCATCGGCTCAAAGCTGGGAACAAAAAACGCCCGCCGAATCAGGGTTGGATGCAACCAGGATACAGGAAGCCATTGCCATTGCTAAGGCTGCCGAATCAAAGAACCCGCGTAATATGGAGATCAGCCATTACCAGAGTTTTGGCAAAGAACCTTTTGGGGAAGGCATAGGCCCTTTTGCAGAACGTGGCGATCCTACCGGTATTATTATTTACAAAGGATATATTGTTGCCACCTGGGGGGAGCCGTTGCGTTGCGATATGACACATAGCGTTACCAAAAGTTTCTTATCAAGCGTTATTGGCATTGCTGTGGATCAGGGTTTGATCAGGAGTGTGAATGATACCGTTGCATCTTATGTACCCCCTATCGAATTGTTCACTCCTCAGGAAGTGCACCGCTCTGCCGATCTTTACGGGCAACCCCAATTATTGCAGCCTTTTTCCACAGCCCATAATAAAACCCTTACCTGGGATCATATGCTTCGCCAGACAAGTGATTGGGAAGGCAGTTTATGGGGAAAGCCCGAATGGGCCGACAGGCCTGACCCTGACGCATCAAAATGGATTGGAAGAAAAAGAAATGCACCAGGTACTATTTATGAATACAATGATGTTCGGGTAAATGCTTTGGCACTAGCTGCTACCAGTGTGTGGCGCAAGCCCTTACCGCAGGTACTCAGGCAATACATCATGGACCCGATAGGTGCTTCCAATACGTGGCGGTGGACGGGTTATAGAAATGCATGGATCGTATTAGATGGCCAGCCCGTACAATCTGTAAGTGGCGGTGGGCATTGGGGTGGCGGTATGTTTATCAATGCCTATGATATGGCCAGGTTTGGCCTGCTCACTTTACACCGTGGCAACTGGAATGGTAAACAATTGCTAAGTGAACAATGGATTAAACAGGCATTAACACCCACAACTGCCAAAACTGATTATGGGTATATGAACTGGTTTTTAAATACTGATAAGAAACTTTTGCCTAATGCCCCCGCTTCTTCTTTTATGCATGTGGGCAATGGAAATAATATTATTTATGTTGACCCCGAACACGATCTCGTAGCCGTAGTAAGATGGATAGCAGACATGAAATCAATGGATGCAACCATTAAAAAAGTACTAGAAGCTATAGGCCGGTAATTGTGGGCATCAGAATCGCAATTTTCATACTAGTGTTATAGTAAGCTTAATCTTTCACTCCTGTGTGAATGGTGGATAAATACTGATTATCACAGCGTAATTTACTTACGGCTCACCATTTACAATTAACGATTAACAAAGCACCAGTTAGGAAACAATAGTATCATCTCTTCAAATAATCTTACATTTAAGCTATCCAATAGCCTATGCCATTCACCTCATCCATACCGGAAACAGATTACTTTCAGGACCTCGCTTTTCTGCAATCAATTATAGACTCTATTGAGGAAGGTGTAATCATTCATAACCGCAAAGGCAGGGTTATCAGTTTTAATAAAAAGGCAACTGGCATCCTCGGTCTTACTACAGACCAGCTCTTTGGTAAAGCTTTATACGATACAGATTGGCAAGCAATACATACCGATGGCAGTTTTATTCCCGGCGATGAACACCCGGTAATCCAAACACTAAGAACCGGTAAACCAAAAAATAATATAACCCTTGGCATACAGGTAGACCAGGCAAGCATAAAATGGTTATCCGTTAATACCCGGCTGGTAAAAATCAGTGAAGAGGTATTTGTATTTGCTACACTATCTGATATTACCAAACTGGTTACCAGCAACCAATCACTCCAATACGAACAGGAAAAATTACGGGCAAGCGAAGAAAAATTTTCCAAGTCTTTTCATTTCTCAGCTATCGGCATGGCCATTGTATCGCCTGATGGAAGTTTGCAGGATGTTAACGAAGCTTTTTGTAAAATGATAGGATATAGCAAATCAGCATTATTACAAAAAACTTTCCAGAATATCACATATCCTGATGACCTTGAAAAAGACCTGGCGTTAGTACATCAGATGCTGAGTAAGGAAATAGAAACTTACCAGTTCGAAAAAAGATATATACATAAAAAAGGTCATCTGGTTTGGGCCATGCTTACGGTATCCTTGGTATGGAATGTAAATAATGAACCGCATTTTTTTGTTTCACAGATACAGGAAATAACAGAACTGAAAAAATTGAACAAAAATCTGGAAGAGCAAAACCTCGAGTTATTAAAAACCGAGGGGGCTTTGAAAAGAAAGATTGTTCAATTAAAAGATTTCGCAGGTATTATTACGCATGATGTACGTGGCCCGGCACATAACATTAAGAAAATGGTAGAGATGTATGAGACCTCGCAGGACGAGACATTTAAAAAAACAGCTTTCCATCACCTTAAAAAAATAAGTGATGATCTGACCAATAACCTAAATGAACTGGTGCATATTCTGCAGATCCACCTGGAAAAAGATATACCGTATACAGATTGCGATATTAACGGCATCACAGAAAGTGTTTGTCTGCAGTTACAGGATAGTGTAACACAAAAAAATGCACAGGTCATTAAGGACTTCCGGGTTCCCATAATTCATTACCCGAAAATTTACATGCAAAGTATCATTTATAACCTGGTTAGTAATTCATTAAAATACAGTCACAAGAACGTAGAACCGTTAATACGGATCAGTACTTTTTCTAAAGAAGGGCAAAATTTCTTATCGGTTGCGGATAATGGGTTGGGGATTGATATGCATAAATTCGGTAAATCATTATTTAAGTTTCAGAAAAGTTTTCATTCTGGTTATGATAGTAAAGGTATTGGTTTGTACCTGATACGCAATCAGGTAGAGGACCTTGGTGGCACCATTACGGCGGAAAGCGACGTGGCTAAAGGGAGTGTATTCACCGTACGATTTTAAGTATTCAAATGAAAAAACGCTGTTTTTTATCAAATCCCTTATTTTTGCGCCCCTGAGCGGATGTGGCGAAATTGGCAGACGCACTAGACTTAGGATCTAGCGCCGCGAGGCGTGTGGGTTCGACCCCCTCCATCCGCACTTATTGATTTTCAATCAATTATACAAGACCCGCTTCGGCGGGTTTTGTGTTTTTTAGGAATTTGCAAATAATTTGCAAATCCACACCCTAAATAACCATCTAAATTGATCATTATAGATTGCAAAAATTCCTGAGAATGTATAAGAACTTAATACTCTAAAAGTACGACCTTTTGAATCTATGGACACAAAAAACCTGCCTATTTCCGGGCAGGTTTAAGTTAAATTTATTTCTTAAAACACTTCATTTCAAATCCTCTTTAGCTATTTCAGAAAACCGTTGGCTGGATTTGAAAGCTCCCATTTGGTTTGCTTTGATATGAGATAATACTTCAGATCGCAGAAAATATACCCGCCCCCTTTGCTTATGACAGGGCAACCCTCTATTCTTCCAGTCAGTGAGAGTTACCAGGGAAATTCTCAATACTTTGGCAATTTCACGCCGATTTAAGAGAGGTTCTTCTGTTTCAGGCAAATTCGGCCTAACAGGTAAAGATTCCATCAGGCATGCCTTAACAGCTTCTTTAATCCAGCGTTGGAAATCCATTTCTGTAGGGATAAATAAAGTCTCCATTTTTCACTTTTTTCTGTTCACACAATTATTTCCTTATAATGCCATCTTAATTCTTCAACCTGCTTTCAGGTATATTTTGCTTTTGATCAACGGGTTAGATGAAGGCTCATATTTAATGTAGCCGTATTCCTGCAATTCCTTCATACACTTGTTATAGGTTTTCCGGCCCATCCGGGCAGCTTTCATCATTGTATCCCGGTTAACCGAAAGCGGATTTTGCGCTACTGCTGTATTCCACTCCTGCAATAGAGCCATGTAAAGGCTGATATGCGTTGCGCCAATCCTGGCATCATCTGCAATCGCTTCATAAAAATCCGTCAGTGGCTGAAAATTTTCCATGTCTTTTATTTCTTTAGCTTATTCACCTTACTTCTTCTTTTTTTCTGTAGCAGGCTTTTATCGCTTCCCACAGTATCATCGGGTATTTCAATACCATCCTTTTTCTTTTTGGCGAGTAGTTTTTTTTCCAGCCAACGGTTTAATAAAAAGCGGTGGGCTTCTTCTATCGAAATACCCTGTGCATCAAAAAAGTAGAAACGCTGGCTTACCTCGAAGCGGGATTTTAACACATTCTGGTTAGCCATCGGTGCCTGTAAGAGAATACCTGACCAGTGTTTGAGTTTTAAACAATCGGCAAAATTTTTACCTTCTTCTGTGACTGATAACCGGGAAAGATCCGTAACGATCTTTTCTATGCGTTTTTCCCTTTCCCAAGTCAATTCACTCTCCAGGCTGAATGCACCCATTGCTTTGTTAACTGCTACCCACGCTATTTCTACCATCCTTTCATCAAGTTCCCTGATATTGATTGAATTAATTACCAGGTCCGGCATTTCCATTTCCTTTAAAAAAGCTGCATCATAATAGGTGAAGTTGTATTCATCGCCTTTCCTTTCAAAAAAGATACTAAAGGTCAGCGCATCTTTGCCTTTTACTATTCGTTCAGTTAGTATAAATTCAGCAGGCTTAAAACAGATTTGCTGCAACAGCCGGTATCCTATGCTTTCATCAAAACCGAGGGTAGTAAGTTTTTGCGTTAAAGAAGCAATATTTTGAATATTCATAACCATTCCATTTTATCATATAAAAAATATGTTGCCATTACGATACGCCTAATCCTTTCTTTTGCTTGATTCTTTTTTTAGGCAACAGGCTATCATTTGTCTTTTTCCCCGCCTTTAAATCAGCCTTCTCCAGTTTTACGTCCGGTTTTACTTCTGGTTGTTGCTCCGGCTTCATTGCCGTTCCTTGCGCCTGCCCCACCGACTGGTATTGCTCCACGGCTTCTTTCTGCACCCTTTTCATTTGTCCATCATAGATGTGAACAGATTTGTATTGAGGATTTGCTTCGATAAACATCTTATGGGTCGCACCATCCTTTTCTATGGTGATAGACTGCATATTTCCTTTCTGCAAGGATTGCAGGAGGGCTTTTTCTTTGTCCCCACCATCCAGTTCCGCCACGGCATATTTACCCACCGCAGCTTTCAGATCATAACCGAAGTTTTCATGGTATTGCTTCACTTCAAAATTGTTATGCTTGTCCTTATTCTCAAAATCAAGCTGTATCCAGGCTTTGTAAGAATCGCCTGCCTTATTGGTAAGCTCTTTGTACACTGACCGGCCTTCGAGCAGGTTATAGGCTTCTTTGGCGGTAACACCCTTACCTTTATTCAGGTAGAAAGTTTGTTCCATTTTTTCGCCATTACTTCTTTGAAGTGAAGCATGGTAATTGTTGAAAAAATACATTTCCGAATTATCTGATTTTCGGAAGTTAAGTGTTGCCTCAACCGGCTTTTTATTTACTTCCGTGTTGAAGGTTAATTGGAAGGATTCCTTTCCTTCTTTTAAGTGTTGTTCAAGGGCATCATTTTGCTTATCGCCGAAGCCCATGTATTTGACATTGTCTTTCAAATACTCTAAATTTTTCTCGTTCATAACATTTGATTTTATATTGTTTGAAATTTGTTTTGTGTGTTCTTCCCCATAAGGGATTTGTTTCAATACATCCACTAATGAAGTAATGTGTATGATATTATAATGATCCCGGTCACTGTTATTATTCCGGGCAAATTCATTTGCGGCAGCCTGGTCTTTAAAAAAGTGTACATCATCTTTATCAATAAAATAAAGCGAGTTGTTATATGCCATCCAGTTTTCGCCTTTAGATAGAGCAAGCTGTACAGCATCCAATACCTCATTGGAAATGGGATGATCACTTTCTCCTACCATCATTGAAGTTGCCTGTTCAATCTGTTGCGGATAAGAATCAAATAATTCAGGTAACTGTTGTTCCATTGGATAGTCTTTCCAATACTTATCAGTTAAATCCAGGACCAATTGCTTTCCTTCTGCGTTGGATGCATACACAAATTGGAGATCATGCACCAGTTTTTCAATTTCATTGAATTTTGAAATATCATCTGGTGTTTCTGCTTCTGTATTTGCTTCAAGCGGATCATAAAATGCATCTTTCCAATCAATGACTTCCATTCGTTCTTCCAGTTGCATATTTCTAATGATATAATTCCACTGTAAGCGGCCATGCAGGTTCACAATATCAGTTTCTATCAATACGCTATCAGCAAGTGGATTCCCAGCCATCCTGCCCATCACTAAGGATTGTTCAATTTCAATAATAGCAGCATCAATGGGGAGGCTTATAAATGCGTGGTATAAAGACTTTGCTTCCCTTTCTGTATCGAAATACAGAATATCCGATGTTGTCAGGTTTGTCATGTTCTTTTCATAGGCAAACCATTGCTTATCCTCTTTGGAGTGGGCGCGAAGTTCACCAAGCATATCAGATACATCACTATTAAGGATTTTCATACAAATTGGATTAATGTTGTTCAGATAATTCGTGCCTTCATGATATGCCTGTTCTTAGCCTTAATCAATAGTTGCCTGCCACCGTTTTTTTCGAGTACCTGCACCGCCAAATATTTTCCATCAGGGATTGTAAATTTTGGGAATGCAGCAACCAGAAGTTGAGCAGACTTCCCTTTAATACAATTTGTTTCACCATAGCTATACAAAGGATGGATCTCAATTTCCTGGGCTGCGGTTCGCTTAGACAGTTTCTTGTCGCGGATATAAAAACGAAACTGTTCTATATCATAATTGATCTGTGAATTATTTTCAAAATGAAGTTTACAGAACAGCGTATTGTCTTTGATATAGAAGCCATTAATATCTAAGGTTACCCGTGAACTTTCATCGGAAAGTGTGTGTATATTATTTTTTGCATGTGCTGCTTTTGCTGCATACAAGGCAACGTTATTTTCGTCTGTGACAGATTGTGAATATATCACAGCAGGCAGGTCTGCCGAATTTGATACGTTGATATTGAGATAAGGCGGAGTGTCGGCATAATTTACCAGGAAAGAATAGAGTTTACCATCACTGGTGATCACCGTTAAATTCGTCTGTTCAAAATCCTTTTTCTCTGCTTTGACCTGTAAAATATTTTCTACCCCGCTTGCCTTCTGCACCAAAATTGCCGCACTTCCCCGGTCAATGGCAGTAATCGCTGATGGGAAAACAAG
>JANXUL010000292.1 GCA_025356235.1 Bacteroidota bacterium | reverse complement strand
GTAAATAGCTGTAAAATTTTTTAGGATACGGGACCCTGCCGATAAAGAATGGCCCTTATAACTGATCACATCTTTTAAACCAATAATTACCCCGGAGAGTTTACCCATAGCATCCCCGGATGTTCTTTGCAGATCCAGTGCGGTAGCCCGTTGCAGGGCTTCGGTTTCGTAAACTTCCAGAAAAGCATTGAGTTGTGTGCTGGCTCGTATAGCCTCCAAATAAGAATGAACGGCCTCCACACAGGTGGTTTGGCCGTTCTGTAATGCTTTATGATAGTCTTTGATTGTGGTGTAGCTAAACAAAGGCTAAAATACTTTTAGAGAGAATTAATTACGGTTGTGTGGTGGTGGTTTTATCTTTTTCTTTTATTCCTTCTTCCAACTCTTTTTTCACATTATCCTTGGCATCGTTGAACTCACGAATACCTTTGCCCAAACCTCTCATGAATTCGGGAATTTTTCTTCCCCCAAATAATACCAACACTACTACTGCAATAAGTAATATCTCTTGAAATCCTAAGTTGCCCATAAATTTTGTTTTTAAGAAAGTCAAAGTTAAGGCAAAACAAATGCCGCCCAATTATTTATTAATGTTAATACTACTGATGATCGTGAGACGTGAATTGTGCGTAATTGGTTGTGAGTTAGGGGAAAGGAACCGTCCTTTTTGCAAACGCACAATTGACTATTTCCCCACTCACGATATGACCCAATAAAAAAGCGGAAGTTTAGTCTGCACTAAGCTTCCGCCTGAATTTATTTGAAAACAAGGTTTAGAAACGTTTTTCCTTGATACGGGCACTTTTACCGCTGCGCTCACGCAGATAGTACAATTTAGCACGACGCACTTTACCTGTTTTGTTCAATAGGATAGAATCAATATTTGGCGAAAGAATGGGGAACAAACGTTCAACACCTACTCCATCAGATATTTTACGTACAGTAAAAGATGCGGTAGCACCGGTTCCCTGTAATTTAATCACATCTCCACGGAAGCCCTGGATACGCTCTTTACCACCTTCAACAATCTTGTAGTTAACGGTAATATTATCACCAGCCTTGAATTTAGGGTGGTTTTTCTTAGTTGTCAACTGATCGTGTACAAACTGAACTGCTGCGTCCATATCTTTTAATTTTTGCGGACGGCAAAGGTAAAGAAAAATTAGTAATTAGTAAACAGTAATTAGTAATTTTTTTACCTCGCCACATTAATTGCCCTTTTTTCCCTGATTACTGTCACTTTTATCTGCCCTGGATAAGTCATTTCGGTCTGTATTTTCTGGGCGATTTCGAAACTAAGTTTATCGCTATCAATATCAGTTACCTTATCTGCCTCTACAATTACCCGCAATTCCCTGCCAGCCTGAATAGCATAGGCTTTTTCTACTCCCGTATAGGCCATAGCCAGGTTTTCGAGGTCTTTGATGCGTTGGAGGTACTGCTGCATCATTTCACGCCTTGCGCCGGGTCTTGCACCGCTGATGGCATCACAGGCCTGGATAATAGGTGAAATAACATATTGCATCTCCATCTCGTCGTGGTGGGCACCAATGGCATTCACAACGGCGGGGTTCTCTCCATATTTCTCGGCTAATTTGGCTCCCAGTAAAGCGTGGGTAAGTTCTGTTTCTTCGTCAGGTACTTTACCAATATCATGCAATAAACCCGCACGTTTGGCCAGTTTAGGGTTCATGCCCAGTTCAGCGGCCATGATTCCACATAAATTGGCGGTTTCCCTGCTGTGCATCAAAAGATTCTGGCCGTAAGAAGAGCGGAACCGCATCTTTCCTACAATCCTAACCAGTTCTTTATGCAGGCCATGGATACCCATTTCTATTACGGTACGCTCTCCAATTTCCATAATCTGCTCTTCCAGCTGGCGGCGTGTTTTTTCAACCACTTCCTCAATACGGGCGGGGTGTATACGGCCATCCGATACAAGGCGCTGCAAACTTAAACGGGCTATTTCCCTGCGTAATGGATCGAAAGAAGAAAGAATGATAGCTTCAGGTGTATCATCAACAATCAGATCTACCCCTGTGGCTGCTTCGATGGCACGTATATTACGGCCCTCACGACCAATAATCTGGCCTTTGATCTCATCTGTTTCCAGATTAAATACGGTGACCGTGTTTTCAATGGTCACTTCAGCAGCAGTTCGCTGTATGGATTGAATAACAATTTTCCGGGCTTCTTTATTGGCTTTCAGCTTGGCATCTTCAATGATTTCCTGCTGTAAGGTCAGTGCCTGTGAATGGGCATCCGCTTTCAGGCTCTCAATTAGTTGTGATTTAGCTTCATCAGCACTTAAACCGGCTATTTTTTCAAGGCGGCGGATATGTTCTTCCTGGTGTTTTTCAAGTTCAGTGCGTTTCTGGGCCACTACTTCGATCTGGCGGTTCAGGTTCTCTTTGATCACCTCGTTATCTTTCACCTGCTTATCAAGCGCGGTCTCTTTCTGGTTGATAGTAAGTTCCTTCTGCTTAATTCGGTTCTCCGCTTCGCCGGTTTTACGGTTTCTTTCCAGTACATCCCTCTCGTAATCCGACTTCAATTGTACAAACCGTTCTTTGGCCTCAAGCTGTTTTTCTTTCTTGATGGTTTCTGCCCTGAGTTCTGCTTCTTTTAAGATGTTTTGAGCAGTTTGTTCGGCATCTTCAATCTGTTTTTTTGTGTTTTTAGCGAAAAAAAGTCTACCCGCTATAAGCCCCACAATTAGTGCAGTGACACCAATTATAATAAATACGACATTCTGGTCCATAGTTTTGGCAAGTTTTTAAATAGTTCACAATCATATAACGCTGATCACATCTCATTTTCCTGTAATAAGTAAATGATTACAGACGAAGATAATTAATAACTGGGAAGTTTGGTGATGAAGTTGAAAGATACCGGATACGGATGGCTCTGGATAGGGGATATGGCTTTGCTGACTCGGTTATTCGTACTTTTCTTCCAGGGCTTTATCAACCATTTTTTCAAGCGAGGCGAGCTTAGCGGCAGCTTCGTCCCATTTTACCAGGTCAATGCCGGACTGGTTTTGTTCAGTGGCGAACCAGAGTAAAACCATAGACACATAATCCTGCATATCCTTTCCGGCAAAAAGGGTTTTGAATTCAGTGATCTTATCGTTGATGAGGGCGGCTGTTTTGCGCACCATTTCTTCATCGGCCACTTCTATTTTCAAGCGGTAGCTCCTGTCGGCAATAAGGATATTTACGGGTATGAGTTCAGACATAATTCATGCGGTTTTCTATGCGTCCTCGCGTCTTTGCAGTTATGTATTGCTATTTAACCGCCAGGGCGCCAATACGCGGGGTTACACTACGTGTTTATTAAGGAGAGGCACTTATCAATTTCTTTCAGGTAAACATCTATCCGTTTAGAAAGCGTATTCTTCTCCTCATCATTTAGACTGCCTGAGCCCAGTTTCAATACATCCATTTGCTGCTGGATAGCCTGCAGGGTTTGTTCTTTTTCTTCGGTTACGGATAAGGCTTTTTCAAGATGTTTTTTTAATTTCTGATTTTCCTTTTGCAGCACACCCTGTTGCTTCAGCAGTTGCTGAAGCTTGTCCTGAATGCTTTTTATCTGTAAATCAAGGTCAACCATCTATCTAAGATAACAGCAAAGCGGAATAACCGTGCATTTTTACTGCACTTCTTATTCACGGTTGCGGGGTAATTATTTTCTGATCTCTGCCGCCAGTTCGGTTTCCAACCCCTGTATCAGCTTCGATACCATGGCATCCACTTCTTTATCGGTTAGTGTTTTTTCATCGTCGGAAAAGGTGAAACTGATGGCCATAGATTTTTTATCTGCGCCCAGTTTATTACTTTCAAACACATCAAACAAACGCATATTACTGAGTTTATTCAGTTTCACTTTCTTCACGGAATTTTCTATCGCCTCATAAGTGGTGGTGGTGTTTACCACCATGGCCAGATCACGTTGTATGACTGGAAATTTATTTACTTCTTTATAAGTGATCTTATTTTTGGTAACTGCTTTCAATAGTTTAGCAAACTGGATATCGAGTACAAATACCGGTTGTTTGATATCAAAACGCTGCAGTTTTTGCTGATTAACTTCCAATAAATTCCCCAGTAAAAGCTTGCCATGGAAGATATCCAATACCAATCCGGCCTGTTCCGATTTGGAGAAAACAATTCCATCCAATCCACACAAAGCCAGTACGGCCGTAGCGAGGCCTTTGATCCGGTAAAAATCCTGTTGCCTGCTTTTTATCTGCCAGGCATCTTCCTGGTTGGCCCCGGTAGTGTATAAACATAAGTGTTCTTCTTCAGTATATTTACCTACTTCTTCTGTGAAATAGGTTTTACCATATTCAAACAACTGCAGGTTATGGTTTCTCCGGTTGATATTGTATGAAATCGCTTCCAGGCCGGTTTCCAACATAGAGGGCCGAAGTACATCTAGGTCCACACTCAGGTTATTGATCATTTTAACTGTTGTGGCCAGCACGTTCTCATCAAAATATTTACTGTTGGTGATGGAATTGGTAAATATTTCAATAAAACCCTGTCCTACTAAGTAATCCGCAATCTTATCTTTCAAAGATTCCTTCATACCCAATTGCTCAATAGCGGGACTGATGGTAATGGTTAACGGGATCTCTATATTATCTAACCCGTCTATGCGTAAAATTTCTTCTACGATATCAGCCGGTATCGTAATATCGGGTTTGCTGTATGGTACGGCAATACGCAGTTCATCCAGTCCTTCGCGTACAATTTCAAAGCCGAGGCTGGTTAATATTCTTTTGATTTTATCTGCATGATAATTTTTGCCACTCAGTTTTTTGAGGTAGTGATTTTTTAATGTGATCTCTGTTTTGGGTTTTGGATCGGTATATACATCTACTATATCACTGCTAATCTCACCACCGGCAATCTCTTTTATCAGGATAGCTGCCCTTTTCAGCACATTCACCGTATTGGAAATATCCACGCCTTTTTCAAACCGGGTGGCGGCATCAGTACGCAGATCATGACGAACAGAAGTTTTGCGAATACTAACCGGGTTAAACCAGGCACTTTCTAAAAATATATTGGTAGTGTCAGGTTTAACACCGCTATGCAACCCGCCAAATACCCCGGCGATACACATACCTTCTTTTGCATTGCAGATCATCAGGTCTTCTGCACTTAGATTTCTTTCTCTTTCATCGAGTGAGGTGAATTTGGTTCCTTCACTAAGATTTTTCACAATGATTTCGGCACCTGTTATGGCATCTGCATTAAACGCATGTAAAGGCTGGCCGGTTTCGTGCAATATAAAATTAGTTATATCTACAATATTATTGATAGAACGCAGGCCAATAGCCGTGAGGCGGTCTTTTAACCATTGCGGGGATTCTTTTACTGTAACACCGGTAATACTTACGCCGGCATAGCGTGGGCAAGCTTCTTCGTTTTCAATAGTTACTTTGATGGTGTGGTCTGTATTATCCGGTTTGAACCCGTTGGAGAACGGGCTTTTGGGTTTCGCTTCTTTTTGGTGATGAGTAAGGTAAGCGCAAACATCACGTGCTACTCCAAAATGGCTCATCGCATCCATGCGGTTTGGGGTAAGCCCTATCTCATATATCCAGTCTGAATTAGGCTTAAAATAATCTGCTGCTGGCGAACCCACTACCGAATCTTCCGGTAATACAATAATGCCATCGTGGTTGCTGCCAATGCCTATTTCATCTTCTGAACAAATCATCCCGTGGCTTTCTATGGAACGGATCTTTGCCACACGCATGGTCAAAGGCTCTCCCACCATCGGCCAGATCGTTGTTCCCGCTGTTGCCACTACCACTTTTTGTCCGGCCGCAACATTCGAAGCACCGCAAACAATTTGCAAAGCCTCGCTGCCACCCACATTTACTTTGGTTAGTTTTAATTTATCGGCATTGGGGTGTTGGATACATTCCAACACTTCACCTATCACCAATCCGGCCAACCCTCCTTTAATACTTTCATATTTTTCCAGGCTTTCTACTTCCAAGCCAATAGACGTGAGTATTCTGGATAGTTTTTCAGGCTCAATTATTTCGGGGAGGTAATCACTTAACCAATTGTAACTGATCGTCATAGTTGCTTGCGCTTTACGGGGGTCAAAAATAGGTGATAAAGTTGTGAATCGTGAGTGGTGAGTAGTGAGTAGTGTGCAGAAAGCCCTTTTCCCCCATTACTTGCTCATCACCCCTTGCGGTTTCCATCATCACCAGGTATTTACCCCTGCCTTTAATTACGGCATTTACCTATCATTCCCACGGTTTTATTAAAAAATCTTTCTGCACAGTGTAATGTTAATTAGCATTATAATAAGGCGGAAAACTTTTGTATTTGGTGGATAAGCGTAGTAAATTGTGTGAACAGAGCGTGAAATGATGTTAATAGTAGTTGGATAAGCTGTGGATGAATATTGAGAGAAATAATTTTCTCATGGCACATTCTAACCCATATATTCGCTCCCCCTTACTTGACTGGTAACAATTCCGTAACACGAAGTTTTAGCAACAAATAAGTAAAATGTTTACTAACCCAAACAATTGCCTAAACCAAACATGGATCTTACCAGCCTGAATAAAGACCGAAAAAGAAGGAAGCCCTCTATTGATATGAGCACTATGGTATACGGCAAGGTACCGCCACAGGCCAAAGAGCTCGAAGAAGCCGTATTAGGTGCCATCATGCTGGAAAAAAGTGCTTTTGATACGGTTACTGAAATTGTAAAGCCCGAGTGTTTTTATGTAGAGGCCAACCAGCTTATATTCAAAGCCATGCAGGGTTTGCAGCAAAAAAGTATGCCCATTGATATTCTTACCGTGGTGGAAGAATTAAAAATGCGCGAACAATTAGATACTGTAGGCGGCCCTTATTATGTTACGAAGCTTACCAACTCTGTAGTTTCGACCGCCAATATTGATGCGCATGCAAGAATTGTATTACAGAAATTTATTCAACGGGAGCTAATCCGCATCAGCGGTGAAATAATTGGGGATGCATATGAAGACAGTACCGATGTGTTTGATTTGCTGGATGATAGCGAAACCAAGATGTTCAACATCACCAACAATTACCTGAAAAAGAATTTCGAAGATATAGGTAATGTATTAGCAAAAACCATTAACAGGATTGATGAATTACGGACCAAGACAGATGATATATCCGGCGTACCCAGTGGTTTCCCAACTATGGACCGCGTTACGTATGGCTGGCAGCCTACCGATCTTATTATTTTAGCGGCGAGGCCTTCGGTGGGTAAAACAGCATTTGCATTGAACCTTGCACGCAATGCGGCCCTTCATCCAACCAAACCGATACCTGTTGGATTTTTCTCTTTGGAGATGGGTGCCTCACAATTGGTTCAGCGTATTTTAAGTGCGGAAAGTGAAATCAAAATGGAAAAGATCAGCCGTGGTAAATTAGAGAACCACGAATACGAGCAATTGCTGAGTAAGGGTATTAAAAAATTAGAGGTGGCCCCTATTTTTATTGATGATACTGCTGCCCTGAACATTTTTGAATTCCGCGCCAAGGCAAGACGATTGGTGAATAAACACAATGTAGGTTTGATAATTATTGACTACCTGCAGTTAATGAGCGGTACAAACGACAGGGGTAGCAACCGTGAACAGGAGATTAGTAATATCTCCCGTAACCTGAAAGCACTGGCCAAAGAATTGAATGTGCCCATTATCGCCCTGAGCCAGTTAAGCCGTGCCGTAGAAACCAGGAAAGAAAGCAAGATGCCGCAGTTGAGTGACCTTCGTGAATCGGGAGCTATTGAGCAGGATGCCGATATGGTGATGTTCATTTACCGCCCGGAATATTATGAAGTGATGAATAATGAGCATGGCGAAAGTACGCATGGTGAGACCCATATACGTATTGCCAAACACAGGAACGGTTCATTGGAAACCATTAAGCTGCGCGCGAAATTAGATATACAGAAATTTGAAGAGTGGGATGGTGATAGCGGCATTGCCGGATTGGGTAGTAACTGGAAACCCGTGGGCCCACCAACCCCACCCGCAGCAGGCGGCGCAGGTGATGGCGGTAAATTGTTTATGCAAAAAGGCAGTAAAATGAATGACGGCGATTTTGATGCAGGGTTTGAGACTGATGCGCCGTTTTAGGTTGTAAGTAGTAAGTGATAAGTTGTGCATACAAGTAAATTTTGCTTGATAGTTATATCACTATTTACATTTGCATTTATAAAGTATTACTTACAACTGACTACTTATCATGTCTCTTCCTTTTTTTTACGAAACCAGAATACCAACCACTTCTTCCCACTTTATCCTGAGTGAAGAAACCAGCAAACATTGCATCCAGGTATTACGGATGAAAACGGGGGAAAATTTACAACTCACCAACGGCAAAGGAATATTATATAGGGCCAGTATTGTAAGCGAAGACAAAAAGAAAACCGTTGTGCTGATAAACGAGTTACAAAATATTCCACAGCCTGTTAAAAAAATAAGTATCTGCATTTCTCTCTTAAAGAACACTACCCGCTTTGAATGGTTTTTAGAAAAAGCTACCGAGATAGGTGCTACGGAAATTCAACCCCTGATCTGTAGCCGAACAGAACACACCCGTTTCAGGCATGAGCGCATGAATGGTATTTTAATTGCTGCCATGCTGCAAAGTCAGCAAGTATGGTTCCCTATTTTACATGAGCCGGTGATATTTAAAAATTATATTCCACACGCTATGTTTCAGCAAAAATTGATAGCACATTGTGAGGAAGAGAGAAAAAAAATCATTAAAGACCTGCCCATATTCAACGAAACACAGATACTGATTGGGCCGGAAGGTGATTTTACACCGGAAGAAATTCAATTGGCGATAAACAACCAATACCTGCCCATATCACTGGGAGAAACCCGGTTACGGACCGAAACGGCGGGAGTGGTGGCAGCTGCTTTATTGGCTAACCGGTAATCTTGTTTGTTTCTCGTAAAAAAGCTATGGCGCAAAGTTTTCTTTTCTTTGCTCCTTTACGTCTTTACGAGGAATAATTATTTTCATATTCCTTACATTCGTTTTTACAAACATCCGAATAATTTTCTCTATGCAAGTAATTGAAGTAACCAATGCAGATACCGTAAAGGATTTTTTGAAGGTGAATGCTTTACTCAATCAACATAATCCGGCGTATATCCGTCCGATTGATAATGAAGTGAAGGATGTATTTGAGCCATCTAAAAATAAAAATTATAAATACGGCGAATCCAAACGCTGGATAGCTAAAAACGATTCAGGTACATTGATTGGTCGTATAGCCGCATTTACCAATTCGAAATATATAAATAAAGGCACCGACTTTAAAACAGGTGGTATCGGTTTTTTCGATTGTATCAACGACCAGGCATTGGCCGATGTTTTATTTGATACCGCTAAAACCTGGCTGCAAAACAAAGGCATGGAAGCCATGGACGGCCCGATCAACTTTGGCGATCGAGATAAATGGTGGGGATTGATGGTAGAAGGTTTTGACAAAGAACCCATGTATGGTATGTCGTTCAACCCTGCTTATTACGAAGCTTTATTTACTGCCTATGGTTTTGAAAATTATTATAACCAATACTATTATTCGATGAACGTGGATGACCCTTTACCACCACGTTTTCCCGAGCGTCATGCCAAATTCAAAACCAAGCCGGGCTACGAAGCCAGGCATGTAAAACTAAATAACCTGGAAAAGTATGCGGGCGATTTTGCTACTGTGTACAATGCCGCCTGGGCACAGCATGGTGAGGCCAAAGAAATTACAAAAGAACAGGTGGTCAAATTATTTAAAACCATGAAACCCATAATGGACGAACGCCTGGTATGGTTCGCTTATTATAAAGAGGAACCTATTGCCATGTTCATTAATATACCCGACCTGAACCAATATTTTAAGCATTTTAATGGTAAACTGGGCTGGCTGGAAAAAATAAGGCTTTGGTTGATGGTAAAAACTGGGTATAACAAACAATTGGTTGGCCTTGCATTTGGCGTGGTGCCCAAATACCAGGCTTTAGGCATAGATAGTTTTATGATTTATGAATGTGGTTTACTTGTACAGAACAAAGGCTGGTACACACAATACGAAATGGGTTGGGCAGGTGACTGGAACCCAAAAATGATCAATATCTATAAAAGTCTGGGCGGTTTGCAAAGCAGGCGCATGATTACTTTCCGTTACCTGTTCGACAGAAACCAAGCATTTGAAAGGCACCCCGAAATGGAGTATAAATAGCGGTGAGTTTCTCCTTTGCTTATACTTATTCACCTACTATTAAAAGCCCGTGCGTAGAAACTATAAGCTCACAGCTTCTTCTTATCTTGCAGCCATAGATTATGGACAATAAATTCATCGTTTCAGCCAGGAAGTACCGTCCCCAGAACTTTAATACAGTGGTTGGTCAGTCGCATATTACCACTACTTTAAAAAATGCAATTAAGAATAACCAATTAGCGCATGCATTTTTGTTTTGCGGGCCGAGGGGGGTGGGTAAAACTACCTGTGCGAGGATATTGGCCAAAACCATTAACTGCACCAATCCAACTGCTGAAGGCGAAGCTTGTAATACCTGTAATAGTTGTGTGTCGTTCGATGCAGGTACTTCCTTAAATATTCATGAACTGGATGCGGCGAGCAATAATTCGGTGGATGATATCCGCTCATTAGTAGAACAGGTTCGTTTTGCACCACAGGCAGGGAAATACAAAGTATATATTGTAGATGAGGTACACATGCTTAGTGCCAGTGCCTTTAATGCATTTTTAAAAACATTGGAAGAGCCTCCCTCCTACGCTATTTTTATTTTAGCTACCACCGAGAAACATAAAATCTTACCAACCATATTAAGTCGTTGCCAGATATTCGATTTTAAACGTATCACCAATAATGATACGGTAACCCATCTGCAGGAAATCGTTGATAAAGAAGAGATCAAAGCCGAGAAAGCCGCTTTGCAGGTGATTGCCCAAAAAAGTGAAGGCTGCATGCGCGATTCGCTGAGTATCCTGGATAAGATTGTAAGTTTTACGAACGGCACAGTTACTTACCGAAACACATTAGAGCATTTAAATATTCTGGATGAGGATTATTATTTTAAAATGCTGGAATCCCTTCAACAGCAGGACCTGGCAGCAGCCATGTTATTATTTGATGAGATTAACCGCAAAGGTTTTGAAGGTGACCTCGTATTAAATGGGCTTGCTGAGTTCATACGCAACCTGTTGGTTTCTAAAGATCCAAAATCGGCTGCATTATTGGAAGTAGTAGAAGGTATGCAGGAGAAATACATTACTGCCGCAGCCAAAACGGGTATATCCTATCTGGTAAGTGCATTGAATATTTTAAACGAAGCCGAGATCAATTATAAAATGGCACGCAATAAACGGTTGCATGTTGAATTAACCCTGATCAAACTTAATTTTCTTCAGCAGGCCATTGACCTCTCAACTGAAAATGGCAGTGTTGTTAAAAAAAAACGGCTTGATGGACCCATAGCTTTCAGAACAAAGCCGGTACCGTCTTTGCAGCTGCAACAATCCACTCCCGAAGCTAAACTATATATTGAGCAGAAGCCCGTTTTGCAAACGGTTACAGCAAAATCCGTAAAAACCGCTGTTCAACCTACTCAACCTACCATAGCCAGGCCGCTTTCCAAACCGGCAGCAACCAATGGTAATGGCAGTAAGAAGAACTTGTTGGATACATTAAGGGAAAAATATGGCGATCAGTATGCAATCGAAGAAGTGAAAGAAGCAGAAACCATTACCATGGAAAGACTCCGCCAGTGTTGGGATTCATATACGGTGATACTGGAAAAACAATTGAAACATTCCTCGGCCGGAACATTTAAATCGGCCCGGTTAGCTATTGAGAACGATATCCGCTTTACCGTAACCGTTTCTGCATTGACTTCACAGAAATTTGTAGAGCAGGAACGGATGATGCTGATGGATCATTTACACAAAGAATTTAATAACCGTGCCATCGTTTTTGAAGTGTTGGTGGAAGCGGGCGAAAAAGAAGAGATTCCTGCACACCTTCGCCTGAATAGCAAACAGAAATTTGAACATATTGCAGCGCAATACCCCCTTGTAAAAGAATTGAGAGACAGGTTGAAACTGGAGATAGATTATTAGGTTCTTTTTAAACACACTGGTACTAGAAGTGCATGCTTTTTTACTTCATCCTATATAACTATGTGTTTCAAAAAAAATCTCTGTCACTAACCTGCATTACATTGATTTAATTCATACATTAGAAATAAAAAATAACATGCCCTTGTCAACATTAAAATATACGAATGGCGAGGTAACTGTTGTGTGGAAACCCAATACTTGTGTACACAGTCGTATTTGCTGGACAGAATTAAAAGATGTATTCGACCCCGCCAAACGCCCATGGGTAAATATGGAAGGTGGCAGTACAGAAAGGGTTATTGAGCAGGTACGCAAATGCCCCAGTGGTGCATTAAGTTATTTTATAAATGAAGAAAATAAAGTTGCCGGTACAGACCCATTTGCCGTAACAGGAGAAACTGCACAAATAACCAATATATTGATCAAACCCAATGGACCGATCCTGGTTACCACCGATTGTGTGATTACCCATAGTAATGGCGAACAGGAAATAAAAAAGGCAGTATTTCACTATGCCGTTGCGGGGCATCTGCAAATAAGCCGTATTGTGATGGAACACATAAGAAGATAGGCTTTGAAGGATGAGGAAATACGTAGTGAATCCAAGGTTTTTTCTCGCCACATCCCATAACGATTTACATTTTTTTTGTATTTGCATATCCATTCTTCAGCAGCCATTGCAATATTTTATCCCTTTGATCGCCCTGTATAATGACTTCCCCATTTTTCACACTACCACCTGTACCGCAAAAATTTTTTAATTTTTTACCGAGTTCTTCCAGATCCTCTGCCTTACCAATAAATCCCGTGATTAAGGTTACTGCTTTCCCCGCTCTTTGTTTCGTATCTAAACGGATGCGGAGTTTTTGTTGGGTTGGCACAAGTGTCTCCTGCGCTGGTTGATCATCTGCTTCAAAACGAAATGAAGGATCAGTACTGAATACAAAACCTCTTGTATCGGGTTTATTTTTTTTATTCATGCTTTAATGATTTGTGAATCCATCTATAGTATCTATCTCTGCGAAACCTTCTCCATCTCCGCATCTCTGTGGTGAACGGAGGCTATTATCAACGACGCCGAGATCCAGCGTTGACCGTATGGAAATAGGTTGCTTAAACCAAGACAGCTTTCAAACTCAGGTCAACACTTTGTGCCTGGTGTATTAATCCACCCACACTAACATAATCAACACCTGTAGCAGCATAAGCTGTGATTGTATCCAGGTTAATACCACCACTGGCTTCTGTTTCGAAACAGCCATTGATCATTTGTAGTGCCTCAACAATCAACCCGGGTGTGAAATTATCCAGCATGATCCGAAATACTTTTCCTTTTCCAACAGCACATACTGTTCGCACATCTGCCAGGCTCCTGGTTTCTACTTCAATTTTAAGTGGGTGTGCCCTTTTTTGGGTGTATAAAAATGCTGCATGTATAGCCGGTTCTAATCCACCTGCATAATCAATATGGTTATCTTTCAGCATAATCATATCGTACAAACCAAAACGGTGATTGGTACCGCCGCCAATCCTTACCGCTTCTTTTTCGAGCAGCCTGAAATTGGGCGTGGTTTTACGGGTATCCAGCAGGCGTGTGTGACAACCTCTCAGTTTTTCCGTGTATTCATGGGTAAGTGTAGCAATACCACTCATTCGCTGCATGCAATTCAATACCAATCTTTCGCAGGTTAAAATTGTATGGATGGGAGCTTCCACTTCAAACGCTTTTTCTCCGCTAACCATATGGTCGCCATCTTTTTTAAAAGCCGTAAAAACGATGGAGGGCTCCTGATAAGTAAAGATTTTTTCCGCTACTGCCATTCCCGCCAATATTCCATCCTGCTTAATTTTTAACACCGCTTTCCCTTTTTTATCAGGTGGAATACAGCTAAGGGTAGAATGATCGCCATCGCCAACATCTTCACGCAAAGCTTCGGTTATCAGGTGATGCAATTGTTCGTCGAAAGATTCCATACTGCAAAACTATGGATTGCAGCAAAAGGCCCCGCAATTGCAGGGCCTTTTCAATGAATTTATTTAAGCAGGATTTAGTTGATCCTGACCGATACAATCTGGTGTTTGCCATCTTTTGCTTTTAACAATATAGTAACACCAAACCCTTTGCCATTGTTAAGCAACTTACCTGTCATATACATGGTATTGCCAATCGCCCGGTCAGAAGCTTTTTCGAACCCTTTAATTCCATTTTCTTCGAAAAAAGCTTTTAACGTAAGACTGGCCTGGTTACGGCCCAAGTTTTTAACTTCTGGTTTATCCATAAGCTTCAAATCAACAAAATCATCAAAATATTTCGATACTTCGCCTGCATTAGCGGTTTTGAAGGCCTGCACAATGGCATCTGCATCACCCTGGTAGGTGAACGACATAAACACAAAAGCCAGTCCGGTTAATAAAAAAATTTTTTTCATGATTACACTATTTTCTTAACTAAGGATTGCCAAAAACATGCCAACTTCCAATAGTGGGGATTTTTGGCTGAAGTTAACAAGTATTCATCTATTATAAATGCAGTAATTTTATGCTATGAGCAAGAAAGTAATATTAGTAATTATGGACGGCTGGGGACTGGGCAAAGTAAAATCTGCCGATGCCATACAAAACGCACATGTTCCCTTTGTAAGTTCATTATATAGCAAATATCCAAATACTACATTGGTAACCTGTGGTGAAGATGTGGGATTACCGGATGGGCAGATGGGCAACAGCGAAGTGGGCCATTTGAATCTTGGTGCAGGACGTATTGTTTACCAGGAACTTGAGCGGATTAATGTTGCCATCCGTAAGGGTGAATTTGCTAAAAATGAACATCTGCTGGCATCTGTAAGGTTAGCTAAAACAAACCGGAAACCGTTGCACCTGATTGGACTGGTAAGTGATGGCGGTGTGCATTCACATATCAACCATATAAAAGCGATTTGTGACCTATGTAAAACCGAAGGCCTGACAGATGTGTACATCCATGCATTTACAGACGGGCGTGATACAGATCCGAAAAGTGGTTTGGGTTTTATTACTGACTTGCAGAAACACCTGAATAGTTCTGTTGGAAAGATTGCTTCCATCAGCGGCCGTTATTATGCGATGGATAGGGATAAGCGTTGGGAAAGGGTAAAACTTACTTATGATTGTTTAGTAAAAGGCGAAGGCCCAAAAGCTACGGATGCGATTGCCGCAATTGAACAATCATATGCAGCGGGCATTACCGATGAATTTATCAAACCCACAATTGTTGTAAATGAGGCACAACAACCACTGGCTGTAATAAAAAATGGAGATGTGGCCATCTGCTTCAACTTCAGAACAGACCGTTGCCGCGAAATAACCGATGTGTTAACGCAAAACGATCATGCCGATTTTGATATGCATAAGCTGACACTTGATTTTACAACCATGACGATGTATGATCATAAGTTTCAAAACATCCATGTGGTGTTTGAGAATGATAACCTGGTAAATACATTAGGCGAGGTACTGGCCGCTGCTGGTAAAAAACAGATACGAATTGCCGAAACAGAAAAATATCCGCACGTTACTTTCTTTTTCAGCGGCGGACGCGAAGAACCTTTTGAAGGCGAGAGCCGCATTATGGTTCCCTCACCTAAAGTGGCTACTTACGACCTTCAACCCGAAATGAGTGCAGTAGGCATTACCGATAAACTGATACCCGAAATTGAAAATGAGACTGCACATTTTATCTGTTTGAATTATGCCAATACAGATATGGTTGGGCATACAGGTGTGTTTAGTGCTGCCATTACAGCTGCGCAAACCGTGGATGCTTGTGTAGAAAGGGTAGTAACGGCGGCGTTAGCACATGGCTATACGGTTTTCTTAACAGCAGATCATGGCAATGCCGATTACATGATTAATGAAGATGGTACACCGAATACAGCACATACCATGAACCCCGTTCCTTTTTTTATTATTGATAAAGATTGGAAAGGCACTGTTAAAACTGGCAAACTTGGCGATCTTGCCCCTACCATTTTAACCGTAATGGGCCTTCCGATTCCTAAGGAAATGACGGGGAATATTTTAATCTGATCAACAAACTGTAACAAATGAAAGTTATCAAAAAGATATTGATTGGGTTATTGGTGGTTTTTATTGTTGCGCAGGCCTTCAGACCGTCTAAGAACCTATCAAACGACACCACAAAAGATATTTCGAAAAGTTATGCCGTGCCGGACAGTGTAAAAACCATTCTTACAAAAGCCTGTAACAATTGCCACAGCAATAAAACAAAATACCCCTGGTATGCCGAAATACAACCCGTAGCCTGGTGGCTGGGCGATCATATTAAAGAAGGCAAGAGCAAGATTAACTTTAACGAATTCAGCGGTTACCGCATCGCCAAACAATACAAAAGATTGGAAGATTGTATGGATGAGGTAAAAGAAGGTGGGATGCCCTTACCATCATATACCTGGATTCATAAAAACGCAGTTTTAACAGATGCAGAAAAACACGCACTGCTCAATTGGTTTGGAAACGTGAGAGACAGTATTAAAGCCAGGTATCCGCCGGATAGTTTACTCATAAAAAAGAAAGCCTGAAGCTAGAATTTTTTAGCCTGGTATAATACAAAAGGATTGGTTTATTATCGCCAGATTCCTGGCTTATAACACCCAAATGTCACTTTACCTTTACTTTGCAGCATGGAAATCAAGTCAGCCAAATATGTTATCTCTTCCCCTTTGGTAACACAATGCCCAAAGCCCGACAAACCTGAATATGCTTTTATTGGCCGGAGCAATGTGGGCAAGTCTTCGCTGATCAATATGGTTACCAAGCAAAAAAACCTGGCCAAAACATCTTCCACGCCAGGTAAAACACAATTGATCAATCATTTTGAAATAGAAAGTTCATCCGGTGAACGAGGACCAAAAACAAAATGGTTCCTCGTG
>JANXUL010000269.1 GCA_025356235.1 Bacteroidota bacterium | reverse complement strand
AAATGCTTTCTAAAAGCTGTTGTAAAACCAACACCAGGTTTATCGAAAACATATTTTTTTCTTTCATCAGGAATATTTCCGGCATCAGACTTTGTAAAAAAGTGCTTAAAGAATTTATCTTTTTCTTCTTTTCCGCCGGTTAATGTATCAAACTCTTTTTTTAATAGTACCCCCTGCTGCAAGAACCTGAAAAAAGCATTGTCATCATAAGGTACATAAACAAAAGAGGGATGCGCAACACCCGGTACCGATAACCATAAGTTAAATCCTTTATCCGTAAAATTAGTGATGAAGTTGGCCGTTTCAAAAGAAAAGTCCAGAGACTGGAGCTGATCAGTCACGGTTTTAATTACACCAGCCAACTGTTCGCTGCTGTGCATAGCCATTGAGGCAGAACGTACTCTTTCCAAAGCTGCTTCTATCTGCGCTTCTCTTGCCTGGGCTTCTGCTTTTTGCAGATCGAGGAAACGGGTGTAGGTTTGATCGAATACGTTTGCAAATCGTTTACTAATTTCACTTGTAAGGTTGTTAGGCTCTTTGGTAATCAGTAGTATATAACCCCGTTTAAAAAAACCAACATAATAGCATTGCCTGACAGGGAGAGACAATCCTGAACTTGTTAGTTGATCAATAGCCAGTTTAACAGAAGGAATGGTTTGCATAAATGCATAGTGTTTTTCCAATTCTGCACCTTCCCATATTGTTTCATACCCGGCATTCCCGAGTAAAGACGCTTCATAAATTTTTTGATGGGTGGATTCCTCTTTATACGGAATCATCATTGGGTGCAATAGTCCGCCAGCATCAGCACTCATCCAGGCTTCTACCTGGTCATTCTTTTCCCAGATACAAAAGCCGCATGACCACATATCAAAACCCAGTTCTTTGATCTGTTGAAAAAGAACCGAAGCCGTTTCAGCTAATTCATCAGACTGGCGCATGGCCATGGTTCTTGCACGCACCCTTTCCAGTGCCAATTCTATCTGCGCTTCTCTTGCCTGAGCTTCAGCCTTCGCTACATCCAGATACCGGCAATAGGCAAAATCAAAAACATTCCGGAAACGTTTCAGTACAGTTAGTTTTGCTTCTGTAACAGGACTATAAGTTGATATACCAATAGAACCGGTTCCGATTGAATAGAAGTAATAGGATAGTACAGTGATATCGTTTAACCGGGGGTCATCTTCTTCGCCCATCCCTTTTCTGTAGGCTCTCCAGTCATTCAGCTCACTGCCTTTAATTGCAAACTCTGCAAACGCTTCATGGGAAGTTCTGATCTGCTTTACCAGGTTTTCGGTAGCCGGGTGACTGTTATAAAAGATATTGGTAACAGTGGCTCCCGCCGAAGGAGAAAAATCATAATTCAGAAAAGACTCTGCTGCATCATCATGGATATTAATCATCGTATTCCTGAGATCATTAAAACCCAATGATTTCAAAGTGGCAAATAACACTTCGCATATACTGGTTAACTCTTCTGGCTTACGTAAACCAAGGGCTTGCGCCCTCACCCTTTCTAATGCGGATTCAATTTCCAGTTCGTGGTTTTGTGCAACTACCGCTTTTCTTTTTTGTTCCAATTCTTCAATGGTTTCTTCTAAAAGAATCCCGGTGGTTCTTTTTACTTTTTCGGTCCGCTCCAGTTTAAAATTGGTTATTTCAATTTCTTTATCAACTTCTCTAATTGATTTTACCATTACACTCTTATCATCATCACTTAGGTTTAATGACTGGTGAATTACATCTAATAATTGTTGAAGCTTTGGATTCATTTATCTTTCTTTTAGTACCACACAACAATTTGTAAGATTATGCATTTCTAGATTTCCTCCATGGGCCCTTGCCAGCTCGGCATTAGAAAACATTCCGGCCATAGGAACATTCCAGATATTTTTTAAACCTTCAATTTCCTGATGTATCATTGGCCCCAGCGCAAGCTGCCTTCCGGCACAACTAAAAACAACCAAAGCATCTGCGTCAGGCATTTCTTTTTCTTTCAATTCTTCGCAATCTTTAATTACTTTTTCAACCACATCAAAATCCGGTGGCAACGAAAAACGAACTTTACTGCCCTGCGGTACTGAGCCACTGCAGTAAAAAGAATGATCGCTCCAGTCAATCACCAGTCCGGGCCTCATCACAGGATCACCTTGTTCTCTTTGCAGCTGAAGCGGAAAAGTAGAAGCAATCTCTAACATCAGATTTTTATTATCAGGTGATACATTTTGTATGCCTCCATATTTTGCAGTAATATCCAGCACAGGAATATCATCTACCGTAAATACATGATTGGCCTCACTCCTGGTAAAGGTCGAGCCACCTG
>JANXUL010000229.1 GCA_025356235.1 Bacteroidota bacterium | reverse complement strand
ATTACCTTTAACGAATAAGAACTAAATAGACCCCTTTTAGACTGAAAATCAGGTTTTAATAGTATCTAATAATTGGAAGTGATTAGGATCCGGGTTTCTCCCCCTACAGCTTTTACCAAGTAATCACAGACCGCGTAAATTATTCATTTACGCGGTCTTTTTGTTTTTGCGTTACATAAATAAGAGGACATTATTGCAGGTCATTTAGGAAGGCTCAACTATATAAAATACGGTATCAATAAAGAACAACAAATCATCCATCATCAACACGTTCTCATCATGCATATCTTCTAAAATAAGGCCAAGTTCTTTATGGATATAGTCATTCCCTTTTGTGTTAGTGAATCCATTATTCTCAAGCCATTTCCTAATATCTGTTAGGGCGGCCTGACCATCAGTTAAAATCGCTGGCTGGCTGAGAAGCGCGTAAAGCTGCTCATTAATCTCGAGGAACCCGAGTAACTCGTAAGCCGTGTCGGGAAAAAGGATATTGTGGATAGCAAGGCTATCTAAATATTCCAACCAAGTAGCATAATAAACTGCATCATTAAGCTTAAGTACAAAATGGGTCTCGGGGGCTTGGTAGACTTGGGATTCTCCGCCACGCGTCAAGTACGTGGCACCCACCGGTAAGCCCTCCAACCAGCAGGCTTCGGATTTTGCCCATTCCTTAAGTACGGCTACCTGCTTTTCTTTGACAAGGAGCTTACCTTCGAAGTTTGTTTTAACCGTTCGATCTGGCTCAAAAGCTGTGCATAAGGAATTTCTCGCCTTAAGGAGAGTTTTTGTAACCCCAGGTAGGACCTTTCCTGAAATGATAGCTTTAAGTTGTCTTTCTGTATCATGGGGTAGCATTTGTACAAAGTTAAGGAATTTCAGCACGTCCGTATTTTACCTGGTATGCTGCTTGTCCCCATGATCGATAACCTAAAGAGCAATATTAGTTGCCAAAACTGCCCTTTTTGACCCACTTTTGGCAACCAATAATTTATGGCTACAAAATCCATGAATTTTCGGCGACAACTTGTGAGTTGTTTTAGCGCACTTCTACCGTACAATTTCATGAAACATTTAGTGAAAGAATCCGCATACGCCTCCGTACTTCGCCGAACTGATCCGTACTTTAGAAATGTAAAAATCAGATGATAATAGCTAATAATCAAGTACTTACTGTTCGCCGGCGTTAGAATCGATAAGATTTTAGGGCTTCTCCCCCTACAGCTTTTAAAAAGCCATAATCAATTTTAAATCAATTGGTTATGGCTTTTTTGTTTTTATACAGTAGTTCTACAGGTGTCTTTAAAGTATATAGATTCAATAATTTAATGCCGCAAAAAAAATCAAAGGCTAATGCCACCCAGTTTTCTATTTCGCCTGAGACGTAGATAAAATACTTATACTGGAAGGAAAACCGCTGGGTCTGGTATGATCTTTTTAATCATATCAAAAACTAGAGACATGAAGATCAAATTTTATTTAGACGAAAAATTATATGAAGGAAGCGCTCAGGCACTGGAAAAACCTGACGAAGTGGATTTCAGGGTAGACCTGGAAGGCCTGCCCATTTTCACAATAAGACCCTGCGAAATTTGCGGCTGGGAAACCAAAGCAGCGGTTAGTCAGGATATTGCCCTTTCGGCCGGACTTCAAATTGAGCGGACAGAGGATGCAGGTTTCCTGAATATCGAACCCGGCAGGTATTATTCGCTTGGGTTTACTGGCGGTTCAGAACCTGAAATTCGGAAGGGTGAGATCCACTCTCTGGAAAAGCAGTTATTGAAAAGTGCCGTATAATTGTAATTTGAGTAATTTGTCGGGTAACCTATTGTTATTCGGGTATTTCTGTTTATGACCTACCAAACTGCAACTATGCAAGATGTAATCACCCTTCAAAAGGAGTTGGCCTATGCAAAACAACGCGAAGAAACCCTAGCTGCCAAGCTTGAAGAATTAACCGATTTCTTTGAAAATGCTCCTGTCCCCCTGCATTGGGTAAATGGCAGTGGCATCATCATCTGGGCAAATAGAGCAGAATTGGATCTTCTAGGCTATACGAAAGAGGAATATATAGGAAACCACATCAGCCATTTTCATGCTGATAGTAAAGTGATCGAAGACATTTTAGTTCGCCTTATTAAAAAAGAAACCTTAAAAAATTATCCTTCGTATTTAAAAACCCGGAATGGCTCGCTTATCCCCGTAATCATTAATTCCAATGTTCGCTGGAAAGGCGACCAATTTATACATACCCGTTGCTTTACAAGAGATATCAGTGACCTGAAAAAAATGGAGCAGGAAAAAGTCTCAGTGATCAATGATCTACAAGAAATGAACAAATCGCTGAAAGCAGAGATCGAATCACTCAAAAAGAGGATTTTTGCGGCTAAGTAAACACTCCTTTTAAGCCAAATTCAGTTAATGAACAGAGCCGGCCCGATTATAATCATTGAAGATGACGAAGATGATCAATCCTTATTAAAAGAAGTCTTTGGCAATTTATCCTAACCCATGTAATTATGGAGTACTGGAAAAGATGCCTGGCACTCAATAATTTCAAGCTTCATAACGCTTCCGTATTAAAATAACCCTGGTTAAAAGCATTATTGAACAAGCTTCCTAAGTCAACTATTTCTATAACTATTATCATACTGCCATTTAATATTCTCTGGCAAATAGGTTTAGCAATAATTTCCACCTATAATTTTGTTGCAATGCAAACATAAAAACTCCTGCCAATAGATGGTATAATACCCGGGCCCGGGTATTCATCGGTACGACGGGTGAAATAGGCTTTATCAGAAATATTATTGATACCTGCTTTTAAGGAGTAACGACTGATCCGATAAGTAGCACTTACATCAAATACCGTATACGCCGGGATATAACCTGCCACCGGATCTGCGCTTTGTTTAACATTCGTTGCATCTCCATAAGCATCACCAACATTATTCATCTGCAAAGTGCCAGACAGTTTTCTGTCTGTATACGTTAAGCCAACCCTGTTGATATAATTAGCGGCGGCCTCTACCCTGTTATCTTTAAATTCCCCGTTAGTATATTTTGCATCAATCAAAGAAAACGAATTAAAAATACTAAATCCCTTTTTTGAATTACTGTTCAGGTATTTCAGCAGGTTAAACTCTATATAGCTTTCCAATCCTTTGTGAACGCTATTGGCAACATTGGTTCGTAATGTATATTCATTTGCCGTACCCGGATTTATAAGCACTGTACCAATTCTTTGGTTGTAGGCCAGGTAGAATAACCCTATATCAAAATTCAGGTAATTTTTTATGGTACCCCGATAGCCCAGGTCGGCATTAAAACCATTTGCATCTTTCAGATTGGGATCTATTTTGGAAGTAATTCCAAAACCGGTTAGCTGTGAATAATCAATGGGGCGGTATGACTGGCTGATATTGGCATAGATATTCGTATTGGGAGAGGTTTTGTATTCCATCCCTACTCCTGCCAATGGGATATAACGACCTTTATTTTCATTAGTGATAATTTTAGTGCCATTGTCTTCCTTATAACCCTTGCCTTTACTTCTCAGGTATTCTAAACGAAACCCCGGGGTAATGGTAAAATGGTTATTGACCCTGAAAATATTTTCGATAAAAGGCGCGATATTGGTAGTGGTGAAATCAAGATCATATTCATATTCGCCATTAACTGATAAATTAAAATCAGTTCCTGTTGTTCCTTCTCCACCACCTTGTCTTTTAAACCATGCATACGCATAGCGCAAACCTCCGGAAACAATGTTATCCATTTTACCAGACTTATAATGGTGCAGTAACCGTATCTCCGTGGTGGTATTATGCATATTTTCATTTTCTACTTCCCTGTGAACGTACTGGCCTGTTACGGGATCAATTTTATCTAATGCACCTGCACCGCCATCTTCATTACGCCAGACCAACGCCCTATTACTGAATAGTAAGGATGACTTAACACTCAATGAAGTTTGTGGGGAGATCGTATAATTAGCATATGCAGCTATGATATTCCAGGGGCTTCTTAGCCAGTTCCTGCCTCTGAAAGAACTCCGTGGATTTGCTTCAAACATACTATCTGTAAGCCCTCCCGGCATTTGTATCGTATTTCGGAGTAATGAATATTCTATACCTACATTCAATTTAGTTGAAGGGTTATACTGTATTTTACCAAAAGCAGATAATTGATTTTGGCCGCTATTAGGTCTCCAGCCATTCATGGTGCGATATTGAACAAAGCCATAATAGCTCCATTTTTTTATGGTACCTGCAACCGAATTGAACGTATTGAACAACCCAAAACTTCCTCCGGTTTGAGAAGTATAGAACTCAAACGTTTTATTTTTAGGGGCGTCGTTTACAACATAATTAACCATTCCGCCAAACTGCGACCCGAATTGCAATGACGCGGCACCTCTTACCATTTCTATTCGGCTTACCGCTTCCATAGGAGGAATATAGTAGGCTTCATTGTATCCAAAAATATCGGCACTGATGTTATACCCATTCTGCCGCGTATTCATTTCAATACTTTGTGTGGGGTTAAGACCCCTTGTGGCGATTCCATTGGCTGTAAAACCACCTGTTTCTGTTTCTACTATATTTAATCCGGGTATCCTTCCTAATATTTGTCTTGTATTATTAATAGCCTTATTGGCATCCAGGCTATCTACGAGGATTACTTCGTTTTTTTTTCCAGCATAAATAATTCCATCTTTTACTTCAGGCATATGGCCAGTACCACGCACCGTTCTGATTCCGGTAACACTTACTTCTTTTAATACAATAGTTTTACTGGTGTCTTTTACTTGTTGTGCCGTTACGCTTATGGGGAAAAGAGCTATCAAAAAATATCTTATACTCATCACTATATACTTTAGGCTGCAAATGTGAATGAGTATTGAGATGATTGCTTATACAATCGGGAAAAAAGGTTACGAGAACGGGAATAAGGTTAAGAGTGTCATATATAATTATTTGCTCTTTTACATTTTCAAGGAGTTCAAATAACAATAATCATCAGAGAATGTATAAACCAATTGAACAATAGAAAGTACCGGCTAATACATCGAGAAAAATTTATTCTACCACCTTATAGGCTTTTAAATCCCGCACACAATTAGCATCCAGTACCGGTAAAGAGTTGTCAGGATTTCTGACCATTCCTGCTTCAATAGCATAATACATCAGGCAGTTCCGGTTGCTGCAATGAAATTTATGCGATGGGTCCTCATGCGGTATTTGCATGGCAGTTCCATTATTTACCAAGCCCAGTAAATGCCCGGCTTCATGTTCTATAACACCGGTTTCCATTTTTATCCTGTCTGCTTCACCTGCACCTTTCGTATTTTCCAAGATCGTTTTTTCAAAAACCACCATGGCGGTATTACGGTAAGCAATACCTCCTATCCAGAACCTGGTGGAAGCAGCATCAGCAAAATAAATATAAAGTGATACAAGGTTTCCCTCCGTAT
>JANXUL010000089.1 GCA_025356235.1 Bacteroidota bacterium | reverse complement strand
GGGGAAAACGTGAATCGTGAGGGGGTGAGAGGTGAGTAGTGAGTAGGTTTGAGGTATTATAAACTTCGCATCTTTACTTACTACTCACGATTCACCTCTCACGATTTAGGAATCCTATTGCTCTTCCACCCTGAATGTAATACTCTGCTTATGCCTGTAAATTACTTTTATTCCGTTTTGTATGGCTGGTTTCCAGTGAGGTCCTTTTTGAATTACCCTGATAGCTTCGGCTTTTGTTCCATAACCCGGATCATTTTCTGCCCGCACATCGCTGATGGCTCCTGCTCTGTCTACAATAAATGAAACGATGACTGTATACGATCCGGTATTCGCTCCGTTTTCGGCAGGAAGCCCGCTGTTAAGGGTACGCTCCAGGTATTTGCGCCAGGCTTCGGGGCCGCCATCAAACTGGGCGGGTATTTGTACAACAGCAACTATTCCATCAACGTCTTTTTCAACCTTGGGCGCTTCCACATGTGTTCCTTTTTCTACGGGAGGGGCGATCACACCTTCATCTTTTACTCCGTCTTGGTTAATGGGGCCGATCTTGGTTTCTTCCAATTTTTCTACCTCTTTAATTTCCTCATCAGGTTTTACTTCTTCATCTTTCACAATTTTTGGAGGAGTAAATGTGGTCATCTCTACTTTTGGAGGATCTAATTTTGGTGGCGGTGGTTGTACCGGCTCAGGTTTTTTCTCTTCTGGCTTCATATTCTCCAATGTTACATCCTGCACCACCAGTTCTGATTTCTTTTTGCCCGCAGAATTCGCGATAATAGAAAATGCCAGCAGCAATACACAGAGCAGGAAAGTGCCCAGTAACGCGTTTCGAATACGCCTGTTGTAAGTTTTACGCAGATCATATGCACCATACGTTTTATTCCTGCCATCAAATAGAATGTCGAGTATGTCTGCGGAGAGGATAGTTGACGTTTCCATAGTTGAGGTTTTTACTATGATTCGCAGAAAGGATGGATTCCATAAAACGTTGTTCGTGAATCGTAAGATGTGAATCGTGAGTAATGAGTAATCCTTTCGATGAAGGACTATTCATTTCGCTTACGATTCACGCAAAAAAAATCCCCGCCAAAAAAAATTTGCGGGGATTTTTTATAAAATTATTTCAGAAAAATTATTCTTCTGATACAACGAATGTGATACTTTGTTTGTGACGATAGATTACGTTCCTGCCGTTCTGTACCGCAGGTTTCCATTTGGGGCCTTTGGTAATTACACGTATTGCTTCTGCCTTGGTTCCGTAACCGGGATCGTTCTCAGCACTTACATCACTGATATCACCTGTTTTACTTACAATGAAAGAAACAGTAACTGTATATTTCCCCGGAGGTGCACCATTTTCAACAGGAAGATCCCTGTTAAGGTTACGTTCAAGGTATTTAGTCCATGCAGGTAACCCACCCGGAAATTCAGCAGCAATTTGAACCACAGTAAATACTTTATCGTAATCTTCTTCTACTTTGGGAGCCTCAACTACACCGGTTCCTTTTTCAACAGGAGGTGCTACAACACCTTCATCTTTCGCACCTTCCTGGTTGATGGTACCGATCTTGGTATCTTCCAGTTTTTCCACTTCTTTAATTACCTCGTCTGGTTTCACTTCTTCATCCTTCACGATTTTGGGAGGTGTGAATTTAGTGATCTCAACTTTAGGGGGCTCTTGTTTTGGTGGCGGCGGAGGCGGAGGTGGTTCAGGTTTTTTTTCTTCCTGTTTCATATTCTCCAGATTAACATCCTGCACTACGTTTTCTATTTTCTTTTTGCCAGCAGAGTTCGCAATAATAGAAGCGGTAAGCAGCAATGCACATATCAGGAAAGTGCCCAGCAAAGCATTACGAATACGCCTGTTATAGGTTTTACGCAGTTCATACGCACCATATTCCTTATTTCTGCCATCGAAAAGAATATCGAGAATATCTGCGGATAAAATTTTGTTTATATCCATTGTAAATGTCTTTTGTAATTAGATGCTAATGATGAAAATGCCACAATTAATTTTTTGCCGATGCTGCGGCTGCGTTCTCCTCTGATTTAGCTACCAGCTGCGCTTCAATGCTGGAAATATCAACCAAAGCATAACGTTTTAAAATGTTTATGGTCATCTCATCTAAAATGTCAACCACGTTCTTATATGTACACTCATCCGATGGTTTGATTACAACCACCAGGTCTGTTTCAGGTGTACGTCGTTTCTTATCCATCAGTACCGTGCGGATATCGTGAAAATTAGACGATTTGAAATTAGAAGCGGTATTGTCCAGACTTCCTTCATAGTAAAAGACATTATTATCTTTTCCTAAAAGCAGGGTTATTACGCCCGACTCTTTCGCCTTATTCTGATCCTCCGGCTTATCGGCATCTTTCGGTAGAAAGAGACGCATAGCTGTGGCCTGACTCATCGTTGTAGTAAAGATGAAAAACGTGATGAGCAGGAAGCCCAGGTCCACCATGGGCGTCAGGTCAACACGGGTAGATAATTTCTTCCCTTTTTTGACCCCGGGGCCTTTTTTATGGCCGCCGCCACTCGAGGTATCCATTTCTGCCATGTCGGTAGAATTTAGTTTTCGTTAGTGATTTGTTTACTTGGTATGGCTACTCCGTTCTCTTCTCTCCTGACTGTCCTTTCTTCCACAGATCGGTTCCCACCGGAACACTTTCCGGGTTGGTAACCATCTGGAATTTCAGGAAATCATTCTTTTTAAAAGCATTGATAACACTTTTAAAAGCAGGGTATTTAGCCAGGTTATCTCCTTTTAATAAAAGATTTGGCTTCTTCCCCTGGTAAGCGTTTGCTACCAGACTCATCCAGGTTGTTAGTTCATTATTGGATGAATCTTTTACCGGAATACCGGGTAATAAATTCCCTTTACGCTGGTCTTCCGGAAGTGCCAGAAAAGATGCCAGGCTGCCGAAAGGTGCGCCGAAGAACTGGGCTTTCTTAAATGCAGTTACATTTAAACCAAGGTTCTTGGTGCTGTTCAGCGAATTGGCCATCGTTTCTTTAACTGATTCGTCATCCATTGTAAGAAATACCTTACCGTCTTTGTCAATGATTATCTCCACGATATCTTTTGTCGGAGCCACTTTAGCGGCAACCGATTTGGGTGTGGTAACAGCGATTGCCTCTGAAGGCTTAAATTTCGTTGTTAGGATAAAGAATGACAACAACAGAAAGGCCACGTCGCACATCGCTGTCATATCAATGACGGTACTCTTACGCGGTAATTTGGCTCTGCCCATTGTTATTTATTTAATATTTCACATTATAAGATTCAAAACATACTCCATTCCACAAAAAATCAGTGATTATTTGTAGTTGGCAGCGAAGCTTTGTGTTAACGTGAAACCTGATTCGTCAATACCATACGTAATTCCATCAATACGGGTAGTAAACACGTTGTACATAATGATTGCTACCGCAGAAGTACCAATACCCAAAGCTGTGTTAAACAAGGCTTCAGAAATACCTTTAGACAACTCACGGGCTGCATCTCCACCACCTTCGTCGCCGAGGGCAGAGAACGATTTAATCATACCCAATACCGTACCCAAGAGACCCAACAGGGTTGCTACTGATGCGATAGTTGATAAGAATACCAGGTTCTTTTCCAGCATGGGAAGTTCAAGGGCAGTTGCTTCTTCTACTTCTTTCTGGATATTCAATACTTTTTGCTCGGTTACCAATTCTGTATTGGTAATCATTTCTTTGTACTTTTTAAGACCTGCTTTCATTACATTGCCAACAGATCCTTTTTGTTTGTCGCAGGCAGCCAAAGCCTTATCTACCTCTTTGTTGGCCAGGTGAAACTGTACGCTGCGAACAAATTCAGCAATACTTCCGGTGCCTGCAGCTTTCGATACAGTCAATAATCTTTCAATACAGAAAGTAACAACTGTTAAGAATAAACCGATCAGTAACGGTACAATTATACCACCCTCATACATTTTACTTATACCTGCTTTAGGTCCTTTGTGTTGTGGCCAAAAACCACCATTCACATCAGGTTGTGTAAAATTACTCGGGGCACCCAATACAAAACGCCAGATGACATAACCGAGAATGATACAAGAAAGTGGGGCAATCCATGAAATCGAGTTACCGCTCTTCATTGGTTGTGCAGAAGATGTACTTTTTGTAACAGTACTTGCAGTGGGTTTTGTTTCAGCCATGATTCAATTGATTTTTGGTTTAAAAAATTACAGTTGGTTTAAAAATTTGTCTTCGCAATTCTACTGAAAAATGTGTTGCAAAAGCAAAACATTCTTTTGAGAATTAAAAAGGGAATACAAAATAGTTATTTTCTTGTACGCAGCAAATTAGATTTCAGTAAACTTTTATATTATACAGCATTTTTCAAAGTATTTGTAAGATATTGAATAAAAACCAAGCCCCGAAAAGCTTTTCACCGATTGGTAAACGTGTTTCACCATTTATATAAGAACCTGAACAAAATGAACTTCATTACGTTCTTTCGGGTTTCTAAAAAATCATTCCAACCCCCTAACAAACGCATTATGAAAAAAAAATTATTACTTATTGGGTTATTGGTCAGTACAATGGCTATGGCCCAGCGGGATTCTCTTCCCTCCGGACCGGCTCGTGGTAACGCCGGAGGCGGTTTTGGCAACTTGGGCCTCGGTACTGCAAGGCAAAACCCAAGGCCTTACAAAGAAATCATTACAGACAAGGCCGTATCCAAAAAAGGCATGTTCACCGTGCATAAAGTAGACGACCGGTACTATTTTGAAATAGCTGATGCCATGCTGGGCCGCGAAATTCTTGCTGTTACCCGCTATAGCAAAGTACCTACCGTTACCGGCGGACGTGGGGTGTATGGCGGTGAAATAGCTAACCAGCAATCTCTTGTGTTTGAAAAAGGGCCAAGTAACAATGTTTTTTTGCGGGTAGTTACATTAATAAATGCTGCTGATACTAAAGATGAAATCTATAAAGCAGTAAGCAATTCTAACCTGAATGCTATCACCGCAGCTTTCCCTATTGCGGCATTTAGCAAAGACAGCACAGGCGTGGTTATTGAAGTTACTGATTTCTTTAAGGGCGATAACCAGGTAGTAAGTGTAAGCAGTGGTGTTAAAAGAACCCTTGGATTGTCGCAACTGGCTACAGACAGGTCTTTCATTCAGAAAATGTCCAGCTATCCCATTAATATTGAAGTAAGGACTGTGAAAACATTCTCTGCAAGCCCTGCAGGAGGTGGTTTTACGCTTCCTACACCAGGACCAACCACTTCTGTTCCGGCGGCCAATGCTGCCGGTGCCATTACCATTGAACTGAATACATCTTTACTATTGCTTCCCAAAACCCCTATGGCCGGAAGAATTGCCGATAAACGGGTTGGATTCTTTACGGATGACTATACCTTGTTCAGCGATACCCAACAGAAGGTAGAAAGTAAGGATTTTGCCGTTCGCTGGAGGCTGGAGCCAAAAGACGAAGAGGTAGACAAATGGAAAAGAGGCGAACTGGTTGAACCTAAAAAACCTATCATCTATTATATCGATCCTGCTACTCCAAAACAATGGAGGCAATACCTGATACTGGGAGTAAATGACTGGCAGAAAGCATTCGAAAAAGCCGGTTTCAGCAATGCCATCATGGCTAAGGAATGGCCGGAGAATGATACGACTATGAGTATGGAAGATGCCCGCTATTCGGTAATCCGTTATTTCGCTTCCAGCACGGAAAATGCTTATGGGCCCAATGTACATGATCCGCGCAGTGGCGAAATCCTTGAAAGCCATATTGGCTGGTACCATAATGTAATGAAGCTGGTACATGACTGGTATATGATACAGGCCGCCGCTGTTGATCCACGGGCCAGAAAAATGAAGTATGATGATGAATTGATGGGCGACCTAATACGTTTTGTTTCATCGCATGAAGTAGGACATACACTTGGCCTTCTGCATAACATGGGTAGCAGCAGTAAAACACCAGTAGCCAAATTACGAGATAAAGTATGGGTTGAAGCCAATGGCCACACCGCATCTATTATGGACTATGCCCGTTTCAATTATGTGGCTCAGCCCGAAGACAATATTGGCAAAGCGGGATTGTATCCACGCATTGGTGATTATGATAAATGGGCCATGCGCTGGGGTTACGGGTATATTGCCGGTAACAACGAAGAAGAACAGAAAAAGAACAGTAATAAGCTCATCACTGAAACACTGAAAAGCAACCCCCGTGCATGGTTTGGCACTTATGAGTTTGGCAACCAGTCTGACCCAAGAAGCCAAAGTGAAGACCTGAGTGATAATGCAGTGGTAGCAAGTGATTATGGTATTAAAAATCTCCAACGCATTATTATTAACCTGCCTGAGTGGACAAAAGAAGAAGCCGACCTGAATGGAAATATTGCTGAAATGTATGGTCAGTTACTGGGCCAGTTCCGCCGTTATGCGGGACATGTTTCGCGTAATATTGGTGGTGTATATGAAACATTTAAAACTGCTGAACAGGAGGAACCTGTTTATGAGGTTACGCCAAAAACCACACAGCGCGATGCATTGGGTTTCCTGAACAGGCAAATGTTCCAGACTCCAAAATGGTTGATTGCAAAAAACATTTGGGATAAAATTAATGCGCCCGGTACCGCAGATCCGGTTGCTGCTGCACAGGAAGCCACTTTGGCATCCTTGCTTACCGGCGACAGGATGAACCGTATGCAGTATTCTGTAGAGCGGTTTGGTGCAGATAAAACCTATAGTGCACTGGATATGCTGACAGAGCTTCAGGCTGATCTTTTCAGTGAATTGAAATCAAATAAAGCCATCGATTTATACCGGAGAATGTTACAGAAAAGTTACGTTGACAAGCTTGATGATATCATCAATCCTTCAACTCCAACAATTGTTATAGGTTTTGGCGTTGGTCGTGGCGGCACCAATCCTTATGCTTCCGGCTTCAACAGCCGTAGTGATGTTTACAGTATTGCCCGCGCCCAGTTGGTTCAATTGCGCAGCCAGGTTACTTCTGCTGGAGCAGTTACTTCTGACCGGATGAGTAAAATACATTTGCAGGACTTAGCTGATAAAATTAAAAAAGCATTGGACCCAGTAAAATAATACACTTCCATTTTACTGATTTTATATAAGATGTTAAAGCCCCACTTTACGGTGGGGTTTTTTTATTTCGATAGGAAATGGCAACTTCGATAACTTACTTTTGTACAAAGAAATGATATGCGAAAATTGATATTTTTTTTACTGATTTTATTAACTGTAAATACCTATGCGCAAAAAAAAGGCAACCCTGTGTGGGGTTATTTAAGAGACAGTGTTACCCATGAACCCATCATATTGGCCAGTGTTACCAATCTTACTAACAATATCACTGTGATGACCAGCACCACCGGCCGTTTTAAAATTGATTTAACGGAGAACCAGGTGCTTTCATTTGCTGCAGTAGGTTATTATTTTGATACCATCCATTTTAATAACCAATACCTCCTGCAGGATACATTGGCATTGATATTGTCGCCGCTTACTTTTAGCCTGGGTAATGTAACCGTTACAGCCCGTGGCATGAGCAGGTATCAATTGGACAGTATTGAAAGAAGAAAGGGGTTTTTACAGGATATTGTAAATTATACAATACCCACTATATCGCAAGCCAATTCGGGAGCAGGTATTGCATTGAATCTCGACCGATTTTCAAAGCATGAAAGAGCCAAGAGAAAAGCTTTTGTTTTTTTTGAATCGAATGAAAAAGAAGCGTACATCAATTATCGGTTTCCCGCATCGCTGGTTACTAAATACAGCGGGTTGAGAGATGAGCAACTGCAACAATTTATGCAGCAATACAGGCCTTCCGACAACTGGCTTAGGGTGCATAGAACAGAAGATGACATCAAATATTATATCAATGATAAATTGAAGTTATTTTTTAAGAGATAGTTGTTGTGGTAAGTTATGAGTGATCACGATAATGTTTTAACTCACAACTAATCATTCACTACTCATACCTCAATGCCACAATAGGATTTAACCTGGCGGCCTTCATAGCGGGGTAAATACCTGCGGCCAATCCAACAACCGAACAGATTACGATACCGATAATAACCCATGCCCACGGAACTACAAATCCTGTTTTGAGTATGATGGAAAAAAGGTTGCCAACCATTACGCCGAGGATGATACCGAATAATGCACCGAGCAAGCTGATGATAAGGCTTTCAAATAAAAACTGCTGACGTACATTTTTGCTTTTGCCACCAATGGCTTTTATTAAGCCTACTTCTTTGGTACGTTCATTTACCGCAACAAGCATGATATTCATTAAGCCAATTGCGGCCCCGATAAGGGTTATCAACCCAATAGCTCCTGCCGAACCGGTGATACTGCTTAAAAAGCCTATGAAGAGTTCAGCGAATTTATCGCTTCGTTCCAATACAAAATTATTGTCTTCAACAGGCTCCAGTTTTCTTACTGCCCGGAACACAGAAGTTGCTTCATCTGTAGCCACATCCAGTTCTTTTACATTACCCACCATTACACCCACCAGGTAAGAAGGGTTCGCATTGGCAAAATGCCTTACGTTTGTGTAAGAGGTAAGGATCATATCATCCTGCCGCATCATGGCACTTGATCCTTTGCTTTTTAATAGGCCGATAACCCGGTATGGGAGGCTCCCTATACGGATTATTTTGTCTATGCATTTTTCGGGTTTATCACCGAATAATTTAGTGGCTACATTACTGCCCATCAAGCAAACACTTCGCCCGCTTTCAATATCAAGTCCATTCAGGTTACGGCCTACATCAACACTATAACCGTTAACAGCCAGGTAGTTTTCATCGCCACCCCATAAAGTTATTTGGGGGTTGGTTTTTTTATCCCCGTAATGAATTTCCTGTGCACCCGG
>JANXUL010000177.1 GCA_025356235.1 Bacteroidota bacterium | reverse complement strand
GCACACCTGTTTATAACCATTGGTTTTGCATTATCAGGCATCTGTACTTTTTTCTTTGTTCGGCAACAGTTAGATCCTGTTTGGTGGATGACAGCGGTAGGCCTGGGACTTTATATGGTTTACATCCCCTTCAACTCCGTTTTTTTTGAACGGCTGATTGCTGCTTTCCGGTTTACGGGTAATGTGGGTTTCCTTATCTACCTCGCAGATTCGTTTGGGTATTTAGGTAGTGTGGGGGTTTTGCTGAGTAAAGAAATATTCAAGGTAAAACTGAACTGGGTGGCGTTCTTTTCTAATAGTGTACTGATACTTTCTGTAGTAGGGGTGTTGATCACCATTTTTTCAGGATATTATTTTGCCGGAAGGCAAAGAAATCAATTAAAAAATCAAAAACCAGTATTCGATTTTTGACTTTTCAATTTTGACTTTTTACTTCTTATTCTCATCATATTTTTTCTCTGCCTCTTTCGCTTTTTCAAAATCCAGTACAACACCATTAATGCAATAACGCAAACCTGTTGGTGGTGGCCCATCTTCAAAAACATGGCCTAAATGCGATTTACACCTGCCACATTCAACTTCAGTTCTCGACATACCCAGGGTATTATCCGGCAGATAAATAATAGAACCTTTATTAATGGGTTCATAAAAACTTGGCCATCCGCAGCCACTTTCAAATTTGGTATCACTTTTAAAAAGGGCATTGCCGCAAACGGCGCAGTAATAAGTGCCTACATCTTTCAAAGTTTCAAATGGGCTCGTAAATGGGCGTTCTGTACCTTTTTGCCTGGCAACATTATATACTTCAGGCGAAAGTACTTTTTTCCATTCCTCATTGTTCAGTACAACCTTACTGCTATCAGTTTTTGAATAAACAGGGTTATGGCTTTTGTTTGTATCCATAATTTTTGTGTTCTTTTGATTGTTTTTAGAAGTGCAATTCGAGAATAATGCAAAAAAAAGGAAAATTCCAATCAGTAACTTCATATTAAATTTTATTTAACTATTTAAAATTATGCCAAAACATCTTCAATAGTTCCAGGTAGAAAGACGAAAACCTGCATTTTCCCTTACAATTAACCCTTTTCAAAGGTTTTCATTTACTGTTAAATGTTTTTTAAAGCCAAGCCCTTATATTTGTTCTTCACTCAAGGTAAGCAAGGACATGTTTAATATTATTCTGTTTGGCCCTCCGGGCAGCGGGAAAGGTACGCAAAGCGAAAGGCTGATTGCTACTTATGGGTTGAAGCATTTATCAACCGGTGACCTGTTACGGAGTGAAATTGCCAACCGGACAGCATTAGGACTGGAAGCAAAAAATATCATGGACAGGGGCCAACTGGTGCCCGACGAAGTGGTTGTAGGGATGATTAGCACTGCCTTGGATAACAACCCACAGGCGAAAGGCTTTTTATTTGATGGATTTCCGCGTACAGTGGCGCAAAGTGAGGCGCTGGATAAATTATTAAGGTTGAAAAATACAGAAATTGGTGTAGTATTGGCATTAGAAGTAAGTGAAGAAGAACTGGTACACCGCCTATTGAACAGGGGCCTTACCAGCGGAAGGAGTGATGATAGTCATGAGCCAGTTATCAGAGCGCGAATTACCGAATACCGTAGCAAAACAACTGTTGTAGCTGAATATTATAGTCAATTCAATAAAGTGGTCAAAGTAAGGGGTGAGGGAACCGTTGATGAGATATTTACCTCTCTTTGCAACGAAATAAATAAGCGACTGTCTTAAATTACACTAAAAGTTTTTTACAACCAATAACCAACTGCGATCCCGTCATCTAATGGCGGGATTTTTTGCATCGGGAGGCTAAAGCCGCCTGATACATAACCACCTAAGAAAAATATAACAACTACCTAACGCATTAAATTCTGAAAGATTGCAGTTGTAACTCTTAGGTGGCTTTGGCCTTACGGGGATACGTATCTTTATTCCTTAATCGCCTGTTATGATAGAAACGAAAGTAGCTTTCCTGAAACATCAATGTATTCCCTTACTACAACAATTAAATCCTGCACAAAAAGGAAAATGGGGCAAGATGGACAGCCAGCAGATGGTAGAGCATTTGCGGGATATATTCAAACTGGCCAATGGAAAGATCGTATTGCCACTTTTAAATACTGACCCCGATAAATTAGCGAAAGCCCGCGCTTTTATGATGTCGGAAGGACTATTCCAGGAAAACACCAGGGTGCCTGTAATGCCCGAAGAACCACGCCCTCACAAATATTCAGGGTTACAGGAGGCTATCACTAAAGCAGAAGAAGAATTGAATGAGGTCTTTACCGTGTATGCGGCAGAGCCTTCCAAAGTGCTGATGCACCCTATGTTTGGCGAATTGAATTATGAAGAACAGATACATTATTTAGATAAGCACGTAAAGCATCATTTGCGGCAGTTTAATCTTGTAGATTAAAAAGTAACCTTACGTACTTAAAACCTACCAATCGTTAGCTTTGTTGATTCATAAACGATTCTTATGGTTACACTAGAAAATTATATCCTGGGCAAATGGGTTACAGGAGATGGGGATGGACAAGCTTTATACAATGCTGTCTCTGGAGATACGATTGCACGCGCTACCACCAAAGGTCTGGATTTTAATGCTATCCTGACCTACGCCAGGGAAAAAGGGAATCCCGCACTGCGAAAAATGAGCTTTCATGAAAGGGGCTTACTATTAAAAGCACTTGCCCTGCATTTAAGGGAACACCTGGATGAATTTTATAAAATCAGTTACCAGACAGGCGCCACCAAAGCAGATAGCTGGGTGGATATTGAAGGTGGTATAGGTAACCTGTTTTCGTATGCATCACTTCGCAGAAAATTTCCCGACACGCCCTATTGTCTCGATGGAGAAAATCATCAACTGGGGAAAGCGAATACTTTTATGGGCCACCATTTATTAATTCCCAAAGAAGGGGTAGCCGTACATATCAATGCATTTAATTTTCCTGTTTGGGGAATGCTTGAAAAAATTGCCGTAAATATTTTGGCGGGAATTCCTGCAGTAGTAAAGCCTGCAACAGTTACATCCTATTTAACAGAAGCCGTAGTAAAACAAATAGCAGCATCGCGTATTTTACCTGATGGTGCCTTACAATTAATTTGTGGTAGTGCAGGGGATATGCTGGAGCATGTTTCTTCTCAGGATGTGATAACGTTTACCGGATCTGCATCAACCGGGTTAATGCTGAAATCGGGTAAACGCGTATTGGAAGAAAATGTACCCTTTACTATGGAAGCAGATTCTCTCAATTGTATTGTATTGGGCGAAGACGTAATACCGGGTATGCCGGAGTGGGATATTTTTATTAAAGAAGTGCGAAAGGAGATGACAACCAAATGCGGACAGAAATGTACAGCTATACGCAGGATATTTGTGCCGGAAAATAAACTGGAAGATGTGCAGATATTTCTGGGAAAAGCACTTGCACAAACAGTTATTGGTAACCCGCTAAATGAAAAAGTACGCATGGGTTCACTAGCGGGAGAAGCGCAACGTAAAGAAGTAAAAGAACAGGTGCAGAAATTACTGGCTTCCTCACAAATTATTTATGGGTCGCTGGATAATGTGGAGGTAATTGATGCCGATGCACACAAAGGCGCATTCATGAGCCCGATCTTATTGTTGAATAACCACCCCCTGAACAGTAAAGAAGTGCATGAGGTAGAAGCTTTCGGCCCGGTATCAACGCTCATGCCCTACCATTCGATTGACGAAGCCATTGTACTGGCAAAAATGGGTAAAGGCTCATTGGTGAGTACGATTGTAACGGCGGATAAAAAAATTGCCAAACAATATGTATTGGGTGCAGGAACTTATCATGGGCGTATACTAATTTTAAATGAGCCATGTGCGAAAGAAAGTACAGGACACGGCTCTCCATTACCATTACTGGTGCATGGTGGCCCAGGCAGGGCAGGTGGTGGTGAAGAAATGGGCGGTATCCGCGGCGTGAAACATTATATGCAGCGGGTAGCAGTGCAGGGTTCGCCGGATATGATTACGGCAGTGAGCAATGTATACCAGCCGGGGGCAACGGGTAATTTAGATACAGTACATCCGTTTAAAAAATATTTTGAAGAACTGGTGATCGGGGATCAACTCATTACAGAAAAAAGACTGATCACTTCAGAAGATATTGACCGCTTTGCCGATTTGAGCGGGGATCATTTTTATGCGCACCTTACCAAAACAGATTTTGCAGGAACCATGTTTGAAAAACAGGTGGCACACGGTTATTTTATCATGAGTATGGCAGCAGGATTGTTTGTTAACAGCTATGAGAAAAATCCGGTATTGCTAAACTATGGTATTGATGAACTGCGCTTTACCAAACCTGTTTACCCAGGGGCAGAAATACATATCCGGTTTACCTGCAAAGAAAAAATAAGTCAGGAGAAAAAAGAGCCCACCGATATTGATAAAGGTATTGTGAAATGGCTTGTGGAAATGATAGATGAAACCAGCGAGATTGTTGGGGTGGCAACTATCTTAACGATGGTGGAGAAGAGGGTTCAATAAGAGAAAAACGGAGAAAAAGAAAGAGGCTACTTTTTTAAAGTTGCCGTATTTTGCGAGGAATACCTATTTTAAAAGAGTATTGTTATACCTAAATTTATAATAACCGAAAACTCTTTTTCTCCGTTTTTCTCTTATTGAAAAAATGTCCGTCTCATATCATATGCCCGCATAAAAATACACAATCAACCTAGTCGGGGTTTATTTTAATAGGTGCAAGGAAAGTATTCATGTACGAATCGAGAAAGTGGTCACTGTCATTTTTTTGCGGAAAATACCTATTTTAAAAGAGAATTGGCATACCTAAATTTACAATAACCGAAAACTCTTTTTCTCCGTTTTTCTCTTATTGAAATAAATGTCATTTAAAGATCCAAATATCATCACCGGTATAGTATTAGATGCCTGCATAAAAATCCACAATGTGCTTGGTCCGGGATTATTTGAATCGGTATATGTGGAAGTATTAATGTATGAATTGAAAAAGCGATCCCTGTCAGTCCAAAAACAAAAACCAATCCCTCTTATTTATGATGGTATTAAATTTGAAGACGGTTTCAGGGCCGACCTTTTTGTTGAAAATAGGGTAATTATAGAAGTAAAATCGATTGAGCAGTTGGCCCCGGTACATTTTAAGCAACTGCATACCTACCTTAAACTTTCTGGAATTAAGAATGGGGTATTGGTTAACTTTAATATTAACCTGTTAAAAGAGGGAGTTTACAGGTGATTTAATAACTTTGCGGGCTAAATTATTTATACCTCCTTAATCTTTATAGTACAATGATAGAAGAAATCAAAGAAGGCTATGTAAAAGTAGAACGTGAGCATGGGATTGCCACGATTGAATTTTTTCATCCGCAAAGCAATTCACTTCCGGGGGAAATACTCGAAGCATTGGCCAAAGATATTCATAGTGAAGGGTTAAATGCAGAAACCAAAGTAATCATACTCCGCTCTGCGGGAGAAAAAATATTCTGTGCAGGCGCTTCCTTTGATGAATTGGCGGCTATTACAACAAAAGAAGAAGGCTTCCATTTCTTTTCAGGCTTTGCTCAGGTGATCAACGCCATGCGTAAAACACCCCAACTTATTATTGCCCGGGTTCATGGCAAATGTATCGGTGGCGGTGTAGGCCTTGCAGCAGCGGCTGATTATGCTATTGCAGTAGAGGGATCCGACATTAAACTCAGCGAACTGGCTGTAGGCATCGGCCCATTTGTAGTAGGCCCGGCTGTTGAAAGAAAACTTGGGTTATCTGCCTTTTCTCAATTAACCATTGATGCTACTATGTGGCGCTCTGCTGATTGGGCACGACGTAAAGGATTATTTGCAGAACTGCATGCAGATATGGCCGGAATGGATGATTCGATTAACCGGTTATCCACTACTTTATCGCACACTAACCCCGAAGCTATGAAAGAGGTAAAAAAAGTATTGTGGAAAGGAACAGAGCAATGGGATGAATTACTATCAGAACGCGCAGCCATCAGCGGCAGGTTAATATTGAGTGAGCATAGTAAAGCATTCATTACAAAGTTTAAAACCCCCAAGCCAGCTAAAGCTGACTAATAGTGTTAATTTATATATGGGTTGATATATTTTTTCTGCTATCAACTTTCAAATAATTATTTTGATCGAAAAGCACGCTACCATTTAATCTTTTCAAGATAACAATGTATATGTTCAGGATGTATGGTGTTGTATTCTTTTTGCTATTCGCGATTATGGGCTTTTCGCAGCAAACTATTTTTGTAACAGTCATTGATTCTATAACGCATAACCCGATAGGGAATGTTACCATCCGTGATAGCAGCAATAATAAAATGTTGGTTACCGATGATTCCGGTCACTTTGTTTACAAACTCCTTCCCGTTGATTCAGTTTTATTGGTCATCAAAATCTTTGGGTATAAAACAAAAAAAATTCATTTGTTTTTACAAAAGACCAGTACAGAAACAAGTTTACTGGTAATACTTACACCTGTTTTTACAGAAATAAATGAAGTGATTGTTCAAAGTACCCGTACCAACCGGAGCCAGAAAGAAAACCCTACAAGAATAGAAGCAATAGCTGCGGATGAACTGGATGAAAAAGGTACCATGAAGCCCGGTGATATAAGGATGCTGCTAAATGAAAGTACAGGTATCACTACCCAGACAACATCGTCTGTTAGCGGTCTGGCAAGTTTGCGTATCGAGGGCTTGGATGGAAGGTATACACAGATACTGAAAGACGGGATGCCACTGTACACAGGCTTTTCGGGTGGATTAGGTATACTGCAGATAGCACCTCTTGATCTGAAACAGGTTGAGTTTATAAAAGGTTCTGCCTCTACTTTATATGGTGGCGGGGCTATTGCGGGGTTGGTAAACCTGGTTACTAAAATACCCACGGAAAAACCAGAGTTAAGTTTTTTACTCAATGCCAATTCAGGAAAAGGGTTGGATGCCAATGCTTTTTATGGAGCAAGGAAAAAAAAGATTGGTACAACTATTTTCGCCTCTTACAATTATAATGGATCGTACGACCCCGCCGGAACAGGCTTAACAGCTATACCCAAAACGAACCGAATTACACTTAATCCAAAACTATTCTTATACTTCAATAGCCGCACCACGGCCTGGTTTGGCGTAAACACTACTTTTGAAGACAGGTATGGCGGGGATATAGCCGCTATAAACGGAAACACAGATAATATCCATCAATATGTTGAGCATAATAAAACCGCCAGGGTATCTACACAATTATCCATTACCCATTCTATTGATGAGTACAGCAAACTCATTTTTAAAAATTCCATTGGTTTTTTAAACAGGCAATTAATATTACCCACAACACGGTTCTCGGGAAAACAATGGTCTACTTTTAGCGAGGCCAGTTATGTTTATCATAAGAATATAATGGATTGGGTTGCCGGTCTGAACGAATCGACGGAAAATTTTCATCCAGCAGATACTACAAAGCTTACCTATGGCCAGTCAACGGTTGGTGCGTTTGTGCAGAATACCTTTAAAATAAGTAAATGGCTGTCTATTGAATCCGGCATCCGGCTTGATTATAGTACACCGGCAACAAAAAACCATGCTAATAAATTATACCTGCTGCCAAGGCTTAACGCATTAATCAGGTTCTCGCCAAATATGACCAGTAGAATTGGTGGCGGACTTGGCTATAAAATGCCCACACCGTTTATTGATGAAGCAGAAAAAACAGCTTACCAAAATATTCTTCCCATTAATTTCGGGGTATTAAATACCGAAAAAAGTTATGGGATAAATGCAGATATTAATTACCGGATGCATATTGAAGAATTTACCTTGAATGTTAACCAGCTTTTCTTTTATACCAGGGTAGATAATCCCATCCTTTTGCAGGGTTTCACATTTGAAAATGCTCCCGGCTTCCTGGCTACAGATGGTGCCGAAACAAACCTGAAAATAACTTTGGAGGAACTGGCACTGTACCTGGGCTATTCTTATACAAATGCTGTGCAGCATTACAATGGGCAGGAGATTATGCAACCACTTACGGCGCGCCATAGGCTCAATGCAGATTTAACCTATGAGATAGAAAACAGTTTTCGTTTTGGACTTGAGGCATTTTATACAGGCAAGCAACAACTGACAAACGGATCAACGGGGAAATCGTATACCACTTTTGGGGTATTGGCTCAGAAGATGTGGAAACATTTCAGTGTGTTTATCAATGTAGAAAACCTGACTGATCAACGGCAAACAAAATGGGGGAGTATTTACCAGGGTAATATTACACGCCCCGTTTTTACAGATGTATATGCACCATTGGATGGGCGAATAATCAATGCAGGGATAAAAATTAAGGTCAAATAAGTTTTCGAAAAAACTTATTTGACCTTACCAGAAGTTATAGGTCATCATATTCGTACAAGGAATCAATATGCGTTCCTGCTTTCATTTCGAATACAGGGTTGATGATACCATCTTTCAATCCATATACCCATCCATGTATATCGGGGCGTTGTTCATTTTTCCAGGCCCTTTGAATGATAGAGGTCTTCGCTAAATGCATTACCTGTTCCTGTACATTTAATTCTACCAGCCGGTCAAATTTATTTTCTTCATTTGTTAAGGCATCCAGTTCATCCCTATGTAACCGATATACATCTTTAATATTCCGCAGCCACATATTCAATACCTGCTTGTAATCGTGGTTGGTCATAGCTGCTTTAATGCCGCCACAGCCATAATGCCCGCAAACAATTACATGTTTTACTTTAAGGTGGGTTACTGCGTAATCCAGTACACTTAGCAGGTTTACATCGGTATGTACTACCATATTTGCCACATTACGGTGAACAAATATTTCACCGGGCTGGGTATTGGTAATTTCATTGGCCGGTACACGGCTGTCGCTGCAGCCGATCCATAAAAATTCGGGTGTTTGTAAATGGGCAAGACGTTCAAAATATTTAGGGTCATCTTCCACTTTTTCTTTGGCCCATGCTTTATTTTCCAGTAATAATTTTTCGTATGGTTTCATGTTATACATTTAAAGTTGTTGAAATAAAAGGTGCATCGGCTTATTCGGGCTCTTTTTGATTTCTACCCGGATATTTTTTAAATGCGCATGACAAAGAAAGTTATTTACTTCCTCAATCACATCTTTATCTATAAAATCTGCCCGGGTAGCATCTATCAGTACATATGCATTTTCAGGCACGTCTTCCAGTTTCTTTTTTATGATGGGTTTATTGAGGAATGAAACGTCTTTCCTGAAACGTATCAGGTACTGATTGCTATCATGCACTACAAAAACCGAGGAACGAAAATTACTCCGCACCATAAAAAATAGTCCCACAATAATGCCAATGATAATACCCACAAGCAGGTCGGTCATTAAGATGGCGGCAATGGTAACCACAAAAGGCACAAATTGATCCCATCCTTTTTGAAAAAATTCTTTGAATAAAGAAATCCTGGCCAGCTTATACCCCGTAAAGATAAGTACGGCGGCCAATGCACTTAACGGAATTTTATTCAGTATCACCGGTATAAACATTACACATAACAAAAGTAATATCCCGTGCGTAATGGCCGATACCTTGGTTTTGGCACCCGCCGAAACATTGGCAGAACTCCTTACCACAACGGAAGTAAGCGGCAGGCCTCCGATCAAACCCGATACTATGTTCCCAATGCCCTGTGCTTTCAGTTCACGGTTGGCAGGTGATACCCTTTTCAAAGGATCGAGTTTATCTACTGCTTCAATGCCCAATAAGGTTTCCAGGCTGGCAACAATGGCCAGGGTTACGGCGGTAATCCATACATCAGGGTTATTGAGGAAGCGGATATCCGGGAACGTGAAAAAAGAAAAAAACGATGCTGCATCCTTTGCCACCGGTAAAGAAACCAGTTGTTTTGTTTCAAGTGCATAGGCCGGGTTATTTGCCAGAAAGTACCCGTTTATGAAAACACTTGCCAATACTACCAGTAACGGGCCGGGGATGAGTTGTAATATTTTATTCTTTTTAATAATTTTTCTTTCCCAAACTGCGAGTATCAATAAAGAAATACCACCAATGAAAATAGCTGTTGGGGTGATAAATTCTATTGCCTGGAACATAGCAGAGAAAGTATTTTTTTTATCACCCTGGCTAAAGGTTTCATCACCCACAAAATCAGCATCATAGCCTACTAAATGGGGGAACTGTTTTAAAATCAAAATCAAACCAATAGCGGCTAACATGCCTTTAATGACTGAATTGGGCACATAGTCGCCAATTACCCCTGCCCTTATAAAACCAAGGATAAGTTGAATGATTCCAGCCAGTACAACTGCCAGTAAAAAAGCTTCATACACCTTCAATGTAAGAATAGCTGTGGCCACAATAACAGTTAAGCCGGCTGCAGGGCCACTTACACTTAATTGAGATCCGCTTAGCGTACCGATAACAATACCACCCACTATTCCGGCAATAATACCTGAGAACAACGGGGCGCCGGAACCCAGTGCAATACCCAGGCATAAAGGCAGGGCTACTAATAATACTACGATAGATGCGGGCAGGTCACTGCCGGCATTCAGAAAATATTTTTTCATGATATACTATGAATTAAAATGGAATAAAAAGAGGGCTAACAAATGATACCGGTTAGCAATTGGGTGGGGGTACATGTATATCACCTGTATGGTTCTGCGGTATGGAATCTGACATGAAATGATGTTCAAAAGAAAAATCAATATATACAGAACTAATGGCTAGGGGAAGGGTTGAAAGATAATCGCTTGTAAAAGTTGATTTTTTTGCAAAGCTTTTATCAACGTCCAGCGAGTGGGGGATCTCTTCTGCAAACTGGTTACTGAACAAGGCATTACCCATTTGTTGTATAGGTAATATTTGTACCGATAGTACCAATAATAAAAAAAATGTACAGAATTTCTTCCTCATAAATTACTGCGAAAATAGAAAGAAAGAGAATATGATAATTGTTAAAAGTTTTTTAACACTGTATTCCTATTTGTAACTCTATCAGCTTTGTGACCTCGTGTTGAAAAAGTACCAAAGCCTTTGTACTGCTTTTTAACACAGAGCTCTATAAGACATAAAGGGTAACAGAAATAGCTATTTAAATATTTAATCCCCCGCAGGCACTTAATACCTGGCCGGTTATGTAAGAAGCCATATCACTGGCAAGGAACAAGGTTGTATTGGCAATCTCTTCCGCTTTACCAAAACGGCCGAGGGGGATTTTTTTCAAAAATTCTGCTGCACCCTCACCATCTTTTAAATAATGTGTCATATCTGTTTCAATAAATCCGGGAGCGATGGCATTACAACGGATATTGCGGCTGCCCAGTTCTAAAGCCACCGATTTGGTAAAACCGATAATGCCCGCTTTACTTGCTGCATAACTGCTTTGCCCGGCATTACCGCGAACACCCACAATAGAACTCATATTAATAATACTGCCACTTTTGGCTTTCATCATCGGGCGGATAACGTGCTTGGTCATATTAAAAACACTTTTCAGGTTGATGTCCATTACATCGTCCCACTGCTCTGGTGTCATGCGTAATAAAAGATTGTCTTTTGAGATGCCCGCATTATTTACACACACATCTATTTTACCAAATTCTTTTACTACATCATTTACTAGTATTTCACACTCAGCAAAAATACCAGCATTGCTTTTGTAGGCTTTAGCTTTTACACCGAGCGATTGTATTTGTGCTTCCAAAATGGAGGCTTTTTCTGCACTGCTGTCGCTTACATACGTGAAAACAATATCGCTGCCCTGCTCGGCCAGCTTTAAGGCAATAGCAGCACCAATACCCCTGGCTGCACCGGTTACAATAGAAACTTTTCCTTCGAGTAATTTCATAAGAAGAGGTTTGTGGTGGACAAATGTAATACATATCAACATTATTGCCCGAAACAGCTAATAGTAAAGTGGCATACTGTTCCCCCTGATTAATATAAAATTAATTAATTGTGTTTTAATAAATAGTTTAGAAGGGTAATCATGCGAAAATACATACTCATACAATATAGTTTACTCATTGCGTTTCTTACGGAAACGTTTTGTGTGTGTTATGCCCTGAAGTTTCCTGCCTGGATCCCGGCTGCATCGGTAATTTATTTTATTGCCGGATGGGTGATTGCTTTCTTGTTTTTAGGTGTACCTGAAGCAAGGCTTTCTTTATCAAGGGCATTAAAAACAAACACCAAAGATGCAGGATACAAGATATTGCTACTGTTAATCATGGCAATGCTGATGCATCATTTTACAAAAAAATGGATCATTCATACACCTCTTTCCATAACCGATGCCGATATGCTTCCTGTTATGAAAGTGATGTCGCAGCGTTTTCTGCAAGGGCAGTGGGCAAATGTGTATAGCCCCATACCAGAAATATGGGGAGGCATGCAGCCTATTTACCTGCCGGCTATGTGGTTGCCATTTACCATAGCAGTAGCCTGTGATCTTGATTTACGCTGGATATCAACAACCGGATTATTCTTTTCGTTCTCTTTTTTTCTCCTGTTGTTCGATCCATTCAAAAAACAACTGTTGCCTGTTTTACTGGCCTTTTCAGCATGTATCCTTTTCTGGTGGTTAGAAACGGAAGAGGTACATAATTTTATCCGTTTATCAGAAGAAGGCATTGTTGTTTTTTACTATTCTCTATTGGTTTTATCGCTTTTCTCCGGCAATTCTTTCCTGATAGCACTTGCTGCTGCCCTGTGTGTATTGAGCAGGTACTCATTGGCAGGGTGGTTGCCTGCTATGCTTATCTATCTTATATTTATCAGGAAAAATATTCAACAGGCAAGTGTTTTTGTAATAACAGGATTACTGACCTTAGTTGTGCTGGTTATCCTGCCGTTTGGCGGGAAAATTATTCAGTCATTTATCGAATTGCCTTACAGTTATGTGGAACATGCGAACAGGGTATGGAGAAATAACCCGAAATTTTTTTATGAAAGCATGGGATTTGCGAAATTCTTTGGACCCGGCCGAACGGTTTTATTGCACCGGGTATTGATATCAATGTCATTTGTTTTGCCGATGTTTTTCATGGTAGGTTGTTTATTATGGGAACGAAGAAAAAAAGTAATGCTGACTAATATCCCATTGGCTTGCCTTAAGTTTAGCCTTGTAATATTCTATAATTTTTTGGATGTGCCTTATTTATACCTGTTTTATACTTCTTCTTTTGTAAGCCTTGCTGCGATTACCTATTTTTTGAGACAAAACACAATTGATTCCATTAGAATAAAATAAAGTGCAGTAATTCTTATTCTCCAAACGAGGCTGTCTTTTGAGGTTTGTATTTTCTTAACCATCTGCGCATGGAGATAATAATAAAGATGAAAGGATACAAACTGATCGTTATGTATTCTTTCTTATAGCCAGTTATGATTGCGGTTGTTAGTACAATAATAAAACCTGTTGTTAAGGCAACGGCAAAGCCTTTACTATGCATATAAATATATTTTTTTTCGGCTTCATGACCTGGTATACTAAGGGTAGGCTTGTGCTTAAAGATATAATGCGCCAACCAAAAATTAGAAAGGGCCATTAGCATAATATTGGCTATATAAATGATAATTGGGAACATAAAACTTGGCCGGAAATGTGTTAACCCCGAAGCAGCAAACGGGAAAGCAACAATAAACAAAAGGCTTAACAGGTTACGAAAGATCACCCCATCATCATAAGCTTTTAAGTAGCGGAACATTTTCAAATGTCTTGACCACGAAATGCCGATAATAAAAAAGCTCACAAAAAAGCCAAGGAATTGGAGAAGCGTTGGCTTAAACATAGTAAACAGGTCAATGGATACCCGGTAATTTTCAGGCAGTTCAGGAAATTTTATTTCAATAATTAATAAGGTTATTGCAATCGCAAAAACCGCATCACTGAAAAGGATCATTCTTTCCAGTTCAAATTCTTTGTGGATACTGTTACCTGTTGGTTCGCTCATATTAGTTTATAGGTTCATTAAAGCAATGATCTCGTCAATATACTTCCTGTCATTACTTAACCTGGGTATCTTATGCTGACCACCTAATTTTCCTTTGCTTTTTAACCATTCATGAAAAATGCCTTTTTTAAGTGAATGAACTGAAGGGAGGGTTAAAGCGATGTCTTTATAACGTTTTGCCTCATAATCGCTGTTGAGCGATTTTAGGGCGCAGTCTAATTCATAGGCAAATTGTTCTGTATTCTCCGGGGCTACCTCAAATTCAATAAGCCATTCATGTGCTCCTTTTTTATTATCGCCGAAGTAAACAGGTGCCGCTGTATAATCCATAACGATCGTCCCTGTTTTTTTACAGGCGATGGCAATGGCCTTATCTGCATTATCAGATATCACTTCTTCACCAAATGCATTGATGTATTGTTTCAGGCGGCCACTTACTTTTATCCTGAAGGGCCAAAGAGAAGTAAACTGAACCGTGTCTCCCACCAAATACCGCCATAGCCCGCCATTGGTACTGATAACCAATGCATAATTTTTGCCTATTTCAACATCATTTAATCCAATGGTTTTCGAATCGGATTTTCCATATTCTTCTACCGGCATGAATTCGTAAAAAATACCATGATTTAAAAACAGCAACATACCCTCTTCATCCGGGTTATCCTGCGCGGCAAAAAAACCTTCACTGGCATT
>JANXUL010000128.1 GCA_025356235.1 Bacteroidota bacterium | reverse complement strand
CAACAAAACGAATCGGTTATTTTTGTTGCGATTTTAGATCATATCATGGTTGGATTTACACAACTCTATCCTATTTTTTCATCGGTAAGTATGAAGCGCGCCTGGTTGCTGAACGATCTGTTTGTGGCACCCGAAGCCCGTGGTTCCGGGGCAGCAGATAACCTGCTGAAGGCGGCGCAGCAAATGGGTGTTGACACATCCAGCCAATGGATGTTATTACAAACGGCCACTACCAACCACCGTGCCCAAAAAGTATATGAACGTAATGGATGGAAAAAAGATCATGAATACTTTTCGTATTATTACAGGATAGGTGAGTGAATGGTGAGTAGTGAGTGGCTTGTAAAAGGATTTATTCGTATTGACTACTCACCATTCACTCTTCCCCATCCTACTGATTGAGTAAATCTGCCAGCTGCATCAATTCTTTCTGCTTGTAATTTTTCAAAGGGGAGTCGAAGCATTTAGATACTTCCTCCAGCAATACCTGTATGATGCGTTTGTGCGATTGTGGTTTGAAATATGAGGGTGTGGGTGGTACGGAAATCCTTTTGAAATAATTCTCTACATCTTTATGCGAAAAAGCCTGCCCTGTAGTGGCGTCTACATAAAAATGAATTTTATCCTGGGGGTGGCCAATATGTGTAGCTGCATCATAATCGGAATGATAAAAAGCAATGATGCACTGTTTGGGGATATTGATGATTTTGGCGTTGATGTCTAACAGGTCGCACATCACCTGGTAAATGATGCCATTGGTTAAAGCATTTCCTTTTTTACATTCCAATACTTTGTGAATGAAGAAATCATCGGGGTGTTCGTAATTTACTTCAACCCCTTTCAGGTTATAGTAATTATAGACAATACTCGATAAAACATTTGCCTGTTCCAATGGCGTTAAAAAACTATTCAGTTCCAGCCATACATTGCGGCGTATTTTTTCAATGTCCTGCAAAACAGGGGTAGTATGTAAATCTGGATATTGGTATTTTGAAACAAGCAGGGCACCAAACAAAAGATCATGGTAAGCACTGTCGCGCCATTCAGCCAAATCAGCTGTAAGGTCTGTAAAATGCAGGTGATGGATAATCATTTCAATGCGCTCCTGCACATCTTCGCTCAGGGTAGTTTCCCATAGGTGCTCAAGGTTTGGGATGATATTCTTACCGTAAGCCACTATCTTCTCAGAAACGGTAGAATACACCTCCTCATCCGGGTCATCTATAAGTGTAAACAACGCATTAATCTCTTTGGTTTCCTGCATAGATGCTGATCGGAAAAGGAGGGTTTAGCCAGGCACATTCCTGTGTATCCATCCTGTTTCCATAGTAAACTAAATTAAATTTTGGTTATCAATAACGCTTAAGTTATCCCACCCATGTGGAAATATGAAGCAATTATTGCATAATAATTAGCTTATATACACGTTGAACTTTATTTGTATGGGCAAAAAAACAGGAAAATTAACAACCAACCAAGGGGATTAATGGATACTTTTGCACTGCATTTATAAAGCTTACATATGTCACAATTTGCCATCCCTAAGTTCCCAGCTGTAACACAATCACTCCACGCAGACCTAAAAAAAAGGGTGCAGGAATATTTCGATCAACGGGGTATCGATTCAACCGGTAATCCTAAATTATTTACAAAAGCCATTATCATGATAATGGCCCTGGTGGCAGTATATGTTCATTTACTTATCTGGACACCTGTATGGTACCTGGCATTGGGCGAATGTGTGATCCTGGGTGGCATTGTTGCAGCTATTGGTTTCAACGTTATGCACGATGGCAGCCATGGCAGCTTTAGTAACAGTAAAATAATGAACCGGGTAGCGGCTTCTTCTATCAGTTTATTAGGCGCGAACCATTTTATGTGGAATATGAAGCATAATATGATCCACCATAGTTTTACCAATATTGACGGTGTGGATGATGATATTGAAATAGGTGTACTGATGCGGATGGCACCTACTCAAAAAAGATATAAGATGCACAAGTTCCAGCATTTCTATTTCTGGTTCCTTTACATGTTGCTGTATGTATTCTGGATTTTCTTTACGGACTATAAAAAATATTTTTCTCAAAAAATTGGTAACGTCCCTTTGAAAAAAATGAGTTTTGCCGATCATTTTGAATTCTGGAGCGTTAAAGTGTACCATGCAGCTGTATTTATTGTAATACCCATTCTATGTGTAGGCTGGTTAAGCTGGATGGTAGGATTTTTAGTGATGAGTATGGTAGCCGGTTTTGTTTTGAGTATTGTTTTTCAGCTGGCTCATACAGTAGAACACACCGAATTTCCGGTAGCCGATATCGAAACCAATAAAATGGCAGATGAGTTTGCTGTTCACCAGATAAAAACCACTGCTAATTTTGCTACTCGTAACAAATTAGTTAGCTGGCTGGTGGGTGGATTGAATTTTCAGATAGAACACCATCTCTTCCCTAAAATATCACACGTACATTATCCTGCCATCAGCGAAATTGTTAGAAGTGTTTGCAGGGAGTACCAATTGCAATATATCGAATACCCTACTATGCGTAAGGCTGTTGTAGCACATGTGCGTTTTTTGCGGCAGATGGGGAAGTACGACTGATTGAATATGCCGATTTGAAGAGAATCGCTTAGGAAAGTCAAAATTAAAAAGGCAAAAATCAAAATTTAAATTTTGATTTTTGGATATAGATGTCAAAAATAGTTGGTAAAAATCGATAGAAGTCAATACTGTAAAGGATTTGAAAGAAGTTAATTGAAAGTCGTTTCAATTAACTTCTTTCGTTTTATGAATACTACAAAAAAAAAGATGTTGGGCATGTGATAGCACAGATCTAATTAAGTGGGGTAACCAATCTGGGAAACAGCGTTATAAGTGTAAAAACTGTTCAGTTCTTTCAACGGCATCCAATAAAGGAGTTTCTTCATCGAACCGTTTTGTATGGTTTAAACTCTGGGTTATTGGCAGACAAACCTTTGCCCAGATCAGTCATCAAAGTGGCTACTCTGAACGGACGTTGAAACGCTACTTTTATGGATATCTGAAAGCGGCTCCAGACTTTCAAATTCGTCCTAATGAAAAACTCAATTTGCTGATAGATGGCACTTATTTTACTCGGAATTTGTGCCTAATTCTTTATCGAGATAATACCATTAAGTATACCCAGCTTTATAGGTTTAGCGATGGAGAGTGGTACGAAGAACTAAAAGAAGATCTCCAAAATCTTCTTTCAATGGGATTGCATATTGAAAGCATTACCTGCGATGGACATCATGCCCTGTTAAAGGCCATCAGAAAGACAGATCCATCAATCGTAACCCAAAGATGCCTGGTCCACATCCAGCGTATGTGCCGTATATGGCTTACAATGAGGCCTCAAAGCCAGGCTGGCTCAGAGCTAAGGATAATCATAGGAAAATTGCACAGAATTATCAATCAAAATCAAAAAGAATATTGGATAGTTGAATTAATTAAATGGCACGAAAAACATTTGGAATATCTAAACGAAAAAAGCTATAACTCTTTAACTGGAAGATATTGGTATAAGCATAAAATGGTTCGTAGATGCTTTACTGTAATTAAGCGTGCACTACCCAACATGTTTCATTATCTGGAGAATCCCGCCATCCCTAAAAGCACAAATGGGTTGGAATCGTTCTTTGGCCATCTGAAAAACCATATTACAGTACATCGAGGGCTTTCCAAATTGCATAGAAAAAGCTTTATCAAATGGTATTTATATTTTAAAAACCAGTGAGTTTTTTTAGTCATATAGCTTGCCGATAGTAATAAAAAAAGGCAACCCTTGCAGATTGCCCTCTATCGTTTAAGCATCAATCTTATTACTCGTAGGTTGCTCTCCAGCAGAGCCCACTTCCTCTTCAGATTGACGACTGATATTAATAATTTTTAGGCGAAAAATCACCAACTATTTTTGGCATCATTACCGATTTTTGCCTTTTTAATTTTGACTTTATTCTCCGGCGTTATAGGGCGCCAATGACAGGTCTTTATTTTTTCTTAGCCGCTTTTTTCGGGGCACTTTTTTTGATGGTTTTCGTTCCTGCCCTGGCCGCCACTTTTAGTTTCTTGGTAAAAGCATCAGGCACCTGTTCTTCAATCATTTTTTTAATGAGTTCCACATCAATATCGGTAAGGTCTTCGGCTACATATTTGCTGCCATCTGTTTTTTTGCCCATTTTCAGCATCTTTTTATTGAAGCGGATGAATGGACCCCATCTTCCATTTTCGATGGAAATTTTTTCTGCTGGCCATTGTTTGATAAAACGGTTAGCTTCTTTGTCAAGCTTCTTTTCAACCAGTTCATTAATATCCTGCTGCGACAGCGTATCAAAATTATATGCCCTCGGTATATTGATGTACATATCATTCCACTTGATAAACGGGCCAAACCTTCCCTTGCCTTTGGTTACGGGCAGTTCCTGGAAAAAACCAATCGGTGCATCAGCTAATTGCTTTTCGTTAATGAGTTGAATGGCTCGGTCAAGCTCCATTTCATGCAGGTCTTCACCTTTCGGTATGGAAATGAATTGATCACCCAACTTAATATACGGTCCAAACCTGCCCACATTTACTGAAAGCTCCAGCCCTTCAAATTCGCCAAGGGTGCGAGGCAATGAGAACAATTGCATTGCCTCTTCCATGCTGATGGTTTCAATGCTTTGAGAGGGTTTTAGTTTGGCAAAACGTGGTTTCTCTTCTTCATTAGCTGTATCACCAATTTGTACCATAGGTCCATAACGTCCCATGCGGGCAATAACTCTTTTGCCGGTGGCCTCGTCCATGCCCAATTCCCTCTCACCTTTGGCACGTTCTGCATTTTCAAGGGTATGTTCGATGGTTTCATGAAAAGGCTTGTAAAAGCCATCAATCATGCTGCTCCAGGCAATCTTGCCTTCGGCTATCTGGTCAAATTCCTCTTCAATTTTGGCGGTAAAACCAAAATCCATCACTTTGGTAAAATATTGTTTCAGAAAATCAGTTACCACAATACCCAGGTCGGTCGGGAATAGTTTATTTTTTTCGGCACCTGTATTTTCCTGTAAAATTTGTTTTTCTACGGTATTCTCTTTTGTAAGGCATAACAGGTTTACGGTTCTTTTAACCCCTTCTTTTTCCCTCTTCTCTACATAATTCCTTTTTACAATGGTAGAGATGGTAGGCGCATAAGTTGATGGGCGGCCAATACCCAGTTCTTCCAGTTTTTTCACTAAGGCAGCTTCTGTATAACGGGCGGACGGACGCGTGAATTTTTCACTGGCGGTCATCTGTGTAAAATTCAATTGCTGTCCAACGGTTAGCGGGGGAAGCATACCTTCTGTATCTTCTTCTTCCTCTTCATCTTTACCTTCCATGTATACTTTTAAGAAGCCGTCAAACTTCATCACTTCACCGCTTGCAGATAATGTTTCACTGTTGGTACTGATATGGATCTTTGCCGTTGTTTTCTCAAATTCCGCATCGCTCATCTGTGAGGCGATGGTTCTTTTCCAGATCAATTCATATAGTCTTCTTACATCTTCATCTTCCACAGAAAGGCTGCTCATATAAGTAGGGCGTATGGCTTCGTGTGCTTCCTGTGCATTTTCGTTCTTATTCTTAAATTTTCTGGGCTGGTGGTATTGGCTCCCGTATGCGTTGGTTACCTGGTTACGAATGTCTTCCAATGCAGTATCGCTCAGGTTGATGCTGTCGGTACGCATGTAAGTGATCTTACCGCTTTCATATAATTTTTGGGCAAGTAACATGGTTTTGCTCACACTATATCCCATTTTACGGGATGCTTCCTGCTGTAGGGTAGATGTGGTGAAAGGTGCTGCCGGTGTACGTTTACCGGGTTTTACCTGTATATCATTTACTTTGTAAATGGCACTTTTGCAGGTCTCTAAAAAAGCCTGCGCATCCTGGATGTTTGAAACCCTTGAAGGGCCGTCTGCTTTGAAGGTTACCTGCTTATTATTGATATCCGCAGCTGTAAAAAAAGCTTCTATCTTATAACTGCTTTCGGGCAGAAAATTATTAATCTCTCTTTCCCGCTCAACAATTAACCTTACTGCTACACTTTGCACCCTGCCGGCACTCAAGCTTCTTTGCATGCCAATTTTGCGCCATAAAACGGGACTCAACTCAAACCCCACCAACCTGTCGAGCACGCGCCTTGCCTGTTGGGCATTTACCAGGTTCATATTTATCTTACGAGGGTTCTCTACTGCTTTTTTAATAGCGGGTGCCGTGATCTCATGAAACACGATCCGCTTGGTTTCTTTCGGATCCAATCCCAATACTTCCGCCAGATGCCAGCTGATACTTTCTCCTTCGCGGTCCTCATCCGATGCGAGCCAGACTTCACTGGCTTTTTTAGCCATTTGTTTTAGTTCACGTACTACTTTTTCTTTTTCTTCAGGTACTTTATACCTGGGCAGGTAATTATTGTTTACATCAATACCCATATCATCCTTTTCCAGGTCGCGTATATGGCCATAACAACTCCTTACCTCAAAATCACTTCCGAGTATTTTTTCTATGGTTTTGGCTTTTGCCGGTGACTCAACAATCAATAAATTTTTTGCCATACAGCCTGTTTCATCCGCCTCTGACGGCGTTTTTATTGAATTTTTTGAATGTTCGAATTCCCTCGAAAAACTGCCCCGGTGGGGCAGAATCGGTCGGGTGTTACCCTGCAATATTAGTGGAAACCATCAAATCACAAAAAATATCAAGAATTGGGGCTACTGAAAAAATGTACGATATCGCTGCAAACTTTATTGTCTTTATACACTTTACTATGCCCTAAATGTTCCGTAATAAGAAATTGTACATGTGGCAGATCTATTGTCAGTAAAGGTTTTACGTCGTCAAAAGTACAAATGGTATCTTGTTTGTCGTGTACCCATAAAACGGGCGACCTGATGCTTTTCACTACACGGCTTACAGAGTAATAACTCACCGGTTTATCAGTCAGCTCACCGATTAATTGTGTAAAAGCGAGTTTTATTTTTTCGTCAGCAGGTATGAGCTTAAAAAAATTACTGATCGCGGTTTCCGTTTCGGTGGCGGGTGCCACCAATACTAATTTCTTCTTGTCTCTGTTGGTCAGTTGCTCAAAAGCCAGCGAAGCGGCCAGGCCACCCAGCGAATGGCCCATGATTCCATATAATGGCCCGTATAGAGATTCAATGCGGAGAAGGGCATTCTTATAAATGTATGCGTTAATTAATTTACCATCACTGCTTCCATGTGCCGGCGCATCAAAAGCCAGTATTTCGAAACCTTCTTTTTTTAAAGGGTTAATATATTTTTCAAACTTGTAAGCATAACTGCTGAAGCCGTGAACAATCAATATTTTTTTCCATTGGGATGATCCGCATTCCAGCGAAAACCCCGGATGGTTATCCCGTCCATATCAAATGATATTTTTTCCGCTTTATGAAAAACAGGTGGCACTTTTCTTCGGTGCTTACTGGCAAATGGCGTGCAGAATAATTGATAGGCAGCCTCAGCTGCTTTGCGCGGCGAAATCAACCCAATGGTTTTTAATTTTGTTTTATAATAACCGATCAGCAGTCTTTGTGCTAATTTCATCTTCACAAGTTCAAAGATATGCAGGTTACTATCATCGGTTCGGGCAATGTTGCCACGGTATTCACCAGGATATTGGTTGAGAACGGGCACTCCATTCTACAGGTCTACAGCAGGAACGCCGTTCATGCCGATGAACTTGCCAAACAGGTTGGGGCCAGATCTGTCTCTGATCTTAATTTGATAAATACAAATGCGGACCTGTACCTGCTCACAGTTACAGATGACGCACTGGCATCGGTAGCCGACAAATTATTGCTAAAAGATAAACTGGTTATTCATACAGCGGGTTCCGTTTCAAAAGAAATATTAAAAACGGTGAGCAGCCGGTATGGTGTTTTATGGCCGATGAAGATGATCCGAAAATCCATGACATCACTAATACCTGTTACCATTGTGGTAGATGGCAGTTCAGAAGCTGTGACCGTGCAGATAGAACAATTGGCCCGCCAATTTTCGCCGGCAGTTACGCGGGCAGATGATTCATTGCGTATAAAAATGCATATGCTTGCGGCCATCACTTCTAATTTTACCAATCACCTGTATCATTTGGCGGCAGATTATTGTGCACACGAAAAAATTAATTTCTCTTTTTTCTATCCGTTGATTGAGGAAACGGCACAACGAATACAAACCATCCACCCCAAAATGGTCCAGGCAGGTCCGGCTTTCAGGTCTGATTTGCAGACGCTGTATAAACATAGGCTGCTGCTGGAACAATACCCACAAATGCAGAAACTATACCTGGAAATGAGTGCGAGCATCCAGGAATTGTTTGGAAAAGAGAGTGACAAAAAATGAATGGTTAGTGATAAACAGGTTGTTTTTATAACGAAATTTGACCCAAAAAGGCTGATTTTCAAGCCTTCCGGTAAACTTTTCCTAAACTCGAATGGTTAAATACATATTCTAAGATACTTTTACCGTCCAAATTGGAAGAGGTATGTACACGATTAAGATAAAATTTGAACAGAAAGGACTGGAAGCCGTTACACTAACGAATATTGAGCAAGACCAAAGTTTACTGGAGGTTTGTTTAGACAATAACATTGAGCTTCACCACAACTGTGGGGCAGTTTGTGCTTGCAGCACCTGTCATATTTATATTGATAAAGGAATGGATTCCCTGGAAGAATTGAACGACCGTGAAGAAGATTTTATAGACCGTGCAGTAAATCCACGTATCAACTCGAGATTAGGTTGTCAATGTATATTACAGGCAGGTTCAGGTAATGTTGAAATAACCCTGCCCGATCAAACTCAATTCTTAGGCGAATAAAACAAACCCCCAATTCCTAACTCTTAACTCCTACCATACCCATGAGTCACTATGAGCCACCGATACACTGGAATGATCACGAAGACATTGCGATGAAATTGTACGAGCGTTTCGGTGCTGAATTCACCGAAGGCAAGATTTATCGTATTCGTTTCACCGAACTGCTGGAATGGATATTACAAGTACCCAATTTTCACGGAACCAAAGAACAAAGTACAGAAGGCCATCTGGAAATGATACAGAGTGCCTGGGTATATGAGTGGAGAGACAACCAGAAATAAAATGGGTTTAGAATCGATTTTTCTGAATTTTCAATTCCCAAATTTTTCAATTTCAAAATGTAATAGCTTTTGCTTGAACGCTTCAAACATATTACCACATTCGTTTTCGATATTGACGGTGTATTAACCGATGGCAGCTTATTTGTTTTGCCTGATGGATTGATGGCCCGCCGTATGAATATCAGGGATGGCTACGCATTGCAGTTAGCTGTAAAAAAAGGTTATCATGTGGTGATTATTTCAGGTGGCCATTCACCAGAAGTAAAAGAACGTTTGTTGAAACTGGGGGTAACTGCCGTATGGATGCAGGCAGAAAATAAGTCAATCATTCTGCAGAATTTTATGTTGAAACATGAGCTTACACAAAGCTCGGTATTGTATATGGGAGATGATATTCCCGACTTACAGGTGATGCAATTATCCGGACTGCCCTGTTGTCCGGCAGATGCGGCACAGGAGATTAAGGAAAAAAGCCTGTATATCTCTCATTTGAAAGGGGGAGAGGGCTGTGCACGGGATGTGATCGAAAAAACCATGAAACTCCGCGGTGATTGGGGTGAAGATGCTTCCGTAAGGGCACAATAATGGGTTCTTAATTTCTTTTTCCTGCTTCCTTGTCTATCTTGTGACTTAAATAATCATTTTGAAAATAGTTGCTGCATTTTTCAGGCTGGTCCGATGGCCGAACCTTATGTTCATAGCCCTGACACAGTTGCTTTTTGAATATTGTATTTTTCAAAAAGTATATGGGGATACCTGTCCTGGGACCGGCGAACATCACCAGTTCATTTTTCTCGTTATCGCTTCTGTTTTAATTGCAGCCGCCGGGTATATTATCAATGATTATTTTGATTTGAATATTGACCAGGTAAACAAACCCGGTAAAGTGGTGGTGAGTATATTGATCAGTCGCCGCTGGGTTATTTTCTGGCATATGTTCCTTAGCCTGCTGGGACTTTTCTTTACAGTTTCAGCTTTACCTATTGCTACTTATTGGCACCTGGTATTGGCCAACCTGGTCAGTATTATTTTGTTATGGTTCTATTCAACCAATCTGAAGAAGCAATTATTAATTGGTAACGTACTAATTTCATTATTAACTGCCTGGACCATCGGTATTATTTTCTTTTCGAAATACCCTTTTAAAATAAATGATCTGATGGCAGTGGATCATTCTGAAGTCAGGTTTTTCAGGTATACGGTTTTGTATGCTTCATTTGCTTTTGTCATCTCACTGATACGTGAAGTGATAAAAGATATGGAGGATATGGAAGGCGACCGGAAATACGGCTGCCGTACCATGCCTATTGTTTGGGGGATGAATGCCAGTAAGGTATTTGTAGCGGTTTGGATTATTGTATTGGTTGCCACATTAACCATACTGCAATTTTATGTATTGCCTTTTGGCTGGTGGCATAGTGCACTGTATTGCCTGCTGCTGATTATTGCACCGCTACTATGGATTTTAACTAAGCTGTTCAAAGCGCAATCCTCAGAAGATTTTCACCGGTTAAGTACGGTTGTTAAATGGGTAATGCTCTCTGGTATAGTATCGATGATCTTTTTCAGAATATATTCATAGCTTAAAATATTCCCCAAATTATATTGTATGCAGGATATCATTTTAGCGTCACAATCGCCACGCAGGAAAATGTTACTGGAATGGGCAGAAGTACCTTTTGAAGTAATTGTGAAACATACGGATGAAAATTTTCCTGTGGGCCTGCAGATACCTGAGATCCCCGTTCATATAGCCCGCAATAAAGCAGTGGCCGTCCGGTTATATGTGAAGGATGCCTTTCATGCGCAATTTGCAAACAAAACCATTGTAGCTGCTGATACAATAGTTGTTTTAGATGATGCCGTAATAGGCAAGCCAAACGACCGCCCGGATGCAATTAAAATACTCCGTTCACTTTCCGGCAGGAAACATACGGTGATTACTGGTGTGGTGATACTTCATGCCGGCGGAGAAATTGCTTTCTCAGATAGTACAGAAGTCGAATTTCATCCGTTAACTGATGAGCAGATTGAATTTTACGTTGATAAATATGAGCCTTATGATAAAGCCGGTGCCTACGCTATCCAGGAATGGATTGGTGTAGTGGGTATTAAAGCTGTCAATGGCGATTTTTACAATGTGATGGGGCTACCTGTTAGCAGGGTGATGCAGGCATTGCATACAATAAATAAGTAAACAAAAAACAGGTATTTTTTACGTTTGGTTCTTTAGTAATTTTTCATCCGCCGAAAAGCGGGTTACTATGAATGAACGATTACTGCAATTTATCTGGCAGTTCCAATACTATCATAAACAGGAACTGGCAACATCTCAAGGAGAAATATTAGTTATTGAAAAATCCGGAACATGGAACCATCACCAGGGGCCCGATTTTTCAGCAGCCATCATCCGTATTGGCAGTACCAAATGGGTTGGCAATATTGAATTGCACCTTCGGTCATCGGATTGGTTTAAACATGATCATACTGTCGACAGCAATTATACCAATATTATCCTCCATGTAGTTTGGGAAGAAGATACACCTGTTTATGACCTGAATGGAAATGCGATACCCACATTGGTTTTACAAAACCGTATCAGTAAATTATTATTAACCCGTTTCAGGGAAATGATGGAGGCAACAGTTAGCGTTCCCTGCCATTCTTTTTTACCAGCGATCAGCAACCTTGCCTGGACTGCCTGGAAAGAAAGGCTGGTAGCAGAAAGGTTATCGCGTAAATCAGCCAATGTGCTGTTACTGCTAAAGCAATCTAACTATCATTGGGAAGAAGTATTCTGGTGGCTGCTGGCCGCCAATTTCGGTATGAAAGTAAATACCGCTTTGTTTGAACAGGTGGCTAAAAGCATTTCTGTAACCCTTCTTTCCAAACATAAAAACCAGGTACACCAACTGGAGGCATTGCTGTTGGGACAGGCTAACCTATTATCGGGTGCATACAACGACAAATATGCTTTACTGTTACAGCGTGAATACAGGTTCCTTCAAAAAAAATACCGGTTAGTACCTGCGAACAAACAGGCTGCTTTTTTGCGAATGCGGCCGGCAGCATTTCCTACTATCCGCCTGGTACAATTGGCTATGTTGGTAAACAAGGCAGATCATTTGTTTTCGCAGGCCAAAGAAATTAAAGAGGTAAAAAAAATGCTCAGTCTTTTTATGGTCACTGCCAACGATTATTGGCATAATCATTATCAATTCGATGAAGTTGCTGCCCATAAACCCAAACATCTGGGTAAACAAATGGCAGAAAATATTCTCATCAATACTGTTATCCCTGTTTTATTTGCATATGGATCATACAGTAAAGAAGAGTTATACAAAGACAAAGCAATACATTGGTTATACCAGCTTACCGCCGAGCGTAACCAGCTAACCGATAAATGGCAACAACTGGGCATTGCCCACAAATCTGCCCTCGATTCGCAGGCCTTTATCGAATTAACAAATTATTATTGTACCCAAAAGCGATGTTTAGACTGTGCCGTAGGCAACAAAATATTGAAAACATACGTCTTGTAGGAGAGGTATGTTGTGAGTAGTGAGTTGTGAATGGTGAGCCGTGAGTGGATCTATATTGGTAAAGCAGAAGTTTTCATCGGGATCCGACTACTCACAATTCGCGCCTCCCTATTCACCAATTGAATTGCATATCCAGTTCAACATCCGGATGTAAAGTTCTTTCAACAGGGCAGGTGCGGGCTGTTTTTTCTAAAAGGTCTTTTTG
>JANXUL010000120.1 GCA_025356235.1 Bacteroidota bacterium | reverse complement strand
TTTTACACTGATTTCTCTTTTAACAGAACCATAAAGGCATCCTCTTACAATTAAAAAAAATTAAAAAGAAACTAGGCAGGCCTAACTAACAGATAGACCCCATCTTCTTGAACCTGAAACAATTGCTTAATCCACTCCAGCCTGAAGTGTAAAGAATTGGCTTCAGAAGAAATAATGAGCAATAGGGCACTTTATTAATTTAATCTTAAATTGAGTTTTAAATCACACTTCATGAAAAAGCTATTCAGCGCATGTATCACTGCAGTTCTTTTTTCATCCGGCCTGTTTGCACAAGTTGCTTCAAAAGAAGCTATTGAATACGGTAATAATAATGCAGCCGGTAAGTATTATAATATACGCGGCTTTAAAATGTATTGTGAAGTATATGGACAGGGCCAGCCATTGCTCATCATTCACGGTAATGGCGGATCCATCGCAAATTTTATGTATAACATCCCTTATTTCTCTACAAAATATAAAGTCATCATTGCCGACAGTCGGGCACAGGGTAAGTCGGTAGATACCGGTGACTCATTAACCTACGAAATGATGGCAGATGATTATGCAGCTTTATTAACTGCCATGCACATTGACTCTGCCAATGTGATAGGCTGGAGTGATGGTGGCATCAATGGTTTATTACTTGCCATGCGGCATCCTGAAAAAGTAAAGAAACTGGCGGTAACCGGGGCTAATCTGGAACCAGATACCAATGCGGTTTTTAAAGAAGTCTGGGATATTGTAGGACCTCCTTATACAGCACTAAAAGCAAAAACCAATAAAACAGCTGCTGATAAGGAAAGCTGGAAATTATTACGTCTTTTATGTGAACAGCCACATATACCTGTAAATTCTCTGTCAGCTATCAAATGTCCTACACTGGTAATTGGTGGTGACCATGATGTGATAAGAGAAGAACATACCATGCTTATTTATCACTCCATACCTAAAGCTTATTTATGGATATTACCTGATTCGGGCCATAGTACGCCTGTTGTATACAAGGATGTGTTTAACACCACCGTAGCTGACTTTTTTAACAAACCTTACAGATTGATAAAAGGAACGGGAAGGTTTAATTAACCCTGCATCATTATCAGTTATTGCATTAACCACATTCGCTGACATCAGTATGGTAAAATTCACAGCTACGATACACCAATTTGACGCGAAAGGTGAGAAAACCGGCTGGACATATATTGAAATACCGGTTGACATAGGGCAGCAACTAAAACCGGACAATAAAAAATCCTTTCGGATAATGGGAAAATTGGATAAGCATCCCATTTCGGGAATTGCGGTATTACCCATGGGGAATGGTGGGTTTATCATGCCATTGAATGCTTCTATGCGCAAAGATACCCATAAAAAGAAAGGCGGGATGCTGGAGGTGCAGTTAACCTTAGATACAAATCAACTTGTCGTTCCAACAGCATTTTTGGAATGTTTGGCCGATGAGCCTGAAGCGGAGACTTTTTTTAACCAGCTAAAGCCCTCTCAGCGTAATTATTATATCAAATGGCTTGGTGGCGTAAAAAGCGAAGAAGCTGTGGCCAAAAGGATGGCACAGGCAGTTACAGCTTTGTCTAAAAAGCAGGATTTTGTGGCTATGGTACACAACCATAAAGCCTTGCGGAAAAATGTGGAAAAATAGTAGTCAATAAAACTTACTTATTAGTAAGTAATTATTAATTTCATACTGTGAATGCTAGAAACACAGATACCAAAGAAGAAATCGTCCGGATAGGAAAAGAACTGATCAAACTGTACGGCTATAATGCCTTCAGCTATGCAGATATATCCAAACAGCTGAATATAAAGAATGCTGCAGTTCACTATCATTTCAGGGGCAAAGAAGATTTGTTAGCGGGGATCCTGGAAGATTACATGAATGATTATATATCGCTGGGTAAACAATTACAAGCATCAGGGCTCCCGGCCATCAGGAAACTGGAAAAATTTATTGAGAAGTACTCCTGTTTAGTAGATAATAAAAGTATCTGCATCATTGGGTCGGTAGCATCTGATTATAATACTTTACCGGAGTCAGTCAAGGAAAAGACAACACAACTTATCGAACTAGTGTTGAGCATGGTGGAAAAAACACTTCAGGAAGGAAAGAAAAGCGGTGAACTAATTTTCCCTGAGTCACCCCGTACACAAGCCTTGCTTATCATGACCAACCTCGCCGCAGGCGTACAATTGGCCAGGATTTCAGGAAAAAAAGATTACGATACAATAAAACGCGCACTCATCCGTCAACTAAAATAGGTGTTTTTTTACCAGTAATACTTACTTATTAGTAAGTAAAATATAAATTTTAAATAAAACAGTATGAAAAAAATGATTGTATCGCTGTTATTGGCAGCAACCGTATTGCCTTTCATGGCCGAGTCACAAACCATCAGTTCCGACTTTCAAAAAGGAACCATTGTTACCGCTACAAATGAAAAACTGGATGGCGCTATTAAAGACCAGGCAAAAAGCAAAGGCACTATATTATTTACCTCATCAACCGGACAAAAGAAAATATATACGCCGGCAGAACTTTCAGGGTTTACGTTAAATGGTGTTAACTATATTTCTTTTACCAGTGACTTTTATAAAGTAATTACTTCTGGTAATAAAGCCAGCCTTTACCAGCGGGTAACAGATAATAGTGGCAAAATGATATACAATGGAGCAGAAGCTGTAATCGTTACCACTGCAGAAGGCAAGGCAGGAGATTATTATATACAAACCGGCGCTGATAGTAAGCTATCATGGGTAACGAAAAAGAATTTTGAAACATTCATTTCCGCAGCTTTTGCAGGCTGCCCCGCTGTTGTTGCAGATATCAAAAACAAACAATTAGATTATACTCAGCTTAATAAAGCCGTAGAAAAATATAACAGTTGCCAGTAAACCAACGCTGCAATATTTCACATAAACGGCCACTGGATTTTTCCAGTGGCCGTTTATTTTTTTACTTTATAGTTCAGAGAAATCCGCCGGGTTTAATAAAATAGGGTCATTTTTTGAAACCGTATTTAAATATTCGGGTACTACTTTAAGCTTGTTCCATTCAGCGTCAGCACCAAATACTTTCCAGTGTTGATCGCGGTCGGCCATATTATTAAAGCTGGTCATATACATAAGGTTAGGCATATGGCTTCCAGCAAGTACTTCTGCATAAAATACGGCATTAAAATTCAATCGCTTGAACAGGGAGATCTCCCCGCCTTCATTAAACATTTTCACTTTTTGACGATACAATCTTTCTGTCCCACCTTCATAACTGCGCAATTCATACACCCTTTCTGTTTTCTTGCCAGTTAAAGAAGGTATAGCGAAAGTCGGGTTCATCGGAAATGCTTTCAATAAAATCGTTTCAATCCGGTTATAGACAACTGCATTGTAAGCGGCATTCCAATACATATCACCTGCTTTGGTAAGTTCTTTATCTTTTACCAACATGTCTTCCACCATATTCACCTGGTCTAGTGAATGCAATGGAATGAAAACATATATTCTTTTGTCTGCTGCTGTATCATTTACTACCGGATGAAATACCCCCACTTTACTAATACCTAATCTGTGAAGTGCAGGTAAATAAGCATTCTGCAGAAATTCATCTACTTTTCTTACCTGTTCATTGGTAGAAAGACGATATAATTTTATTTCATAATAATCTCTTTTTTCTGCTTTGTATGCATAGGCAGCAGGTACAGAAAAAAACAGAACGCAGGTAATTGCGAAAAGGATGGTGTTTTTTTTTCTCATAGTGTTATATTTTATTCAGTATTTGTTAAGCGATAGATAAGAATGGCAGCTCTTTGTATTAAAAATGGTAATTCCTTCAGGTCAATGGTTTCGCCCGGTGCATGTGCACCGCGACCGGAAGCACCTAACCCGTCAATACAATCCACGTATTTGGCTACATACGAAATATCCCCAGCACCTCTTGATCCCGGGTCGCCGGCCTGCGTATCTCCAATACCCATATCTTTTGTTGCCTGGTCTATAATTTTTACCAGGCGATTATTTCCCTCAGTAGGTTCCATTGAAGGTATGCCATCCCTGAATTTTATTTCAGCATGGGTGCCGTTTAAATTCTTCATAACTATCGTCCGCATCTTTTCACGGGCGGATTCTTTTTGTGATTCCGTTAAAAATCGCAAATCGCCTGTTACCACTACACCGGGTGATATGATATTTGTTTTGCCGATTGCTTCCCCCTTTGCTTTTTTCTCATCATACTGCATATCAGACCCACCAATAATCAGCCCTGGGTTACATGTCAGATATTTTTCTGTACTTAATTCCTCTTGAAACTGGTTTAATATCCTCGCCGCCTCGTAAATAGCCCCATAACCCGCACCATTACTGAATACCCCCGATGAATGACCTGTTTTAGCGGTAACAGTCAGGTCCCAACTGCTGGCACCCCTGCGTGCTGTTGCCACAGTATGCAATCCCTGGGCACCTTCAAAACCCAATGCTACCTCGCTGTTTTTAGCCCGTTCAATAAAATCCTTTCGGCTAACACTGGAAGGGATACCGGCTTTTTCCTCATCCCCCGTAAAATAAACGGTAATGGTGGCATCGTTTAATAAACCCATTGATTGCAGGGCCTGCAAAGCCGTAATTACAATCACATCGCCACCCTTCATATCATTGGCACCCTGGCCCGTAGCGGTAGAATCATTGAGTTTAGTGTAAGGTGAGAACGGCATATCCGGTTCGAAAACGGTATCCAGGTGACCAATGATAAAAATGCGCTTGCCTTTTTTGCCTTTACGGGTTGCTACTAAATGTCCGGCCCGGTTCAGTGAATCGGGTAATGCTACCCATTCAGTGGTAAATCCTGCTTTTGTAAATTCTTTGGTAAATACAGCCCCTACTTTTTTTACTCCTTCTTTATTCAGGGTGCCACTATTGATATTTACCACATCTGCCAATAATTGCTCTGTCTGCGATAAATGCTGGTTTATATAAGTAATGAGCTTTTTTTCTGTATCCGATAAGTTTTGCGAAAAAATAGTGTTGCATATAAGCAGCGCTGTAACTAAGCCTGGTATCTTTTTCATGAAGCTTTCATTGGTTAAGGCCAAGTTAAGTAAGAAATCTATCCTCCGCTCAACTACACTGGTTTTTCTCAACAAAATAGCAAAAGGAAAAGATTAGAACAGTAAAATAATAATAATGTTTAACGGAATAAGTTTTAACAGTAAAAAAAGCATCAAAAAGTATGGAATGAGTGCTTTAACAAATTCTTAGTAAACATGTAGTACGGTTATTGTATCTCATATAAAACAGACAATCTTTTAAAACATAATATTTCTTGATGGCGCAAATGCTACTCTAAAACAAAAACACATGAAAAACAAACACCTATTCTTTGCAGCCATCATGGCTTTTGCAGTTTCATTTTTTATGACTGCCTGTAATAAAAGTGCCTCGGTTGATTCAACAGTTCCTGCCGGGCAACAACATCTCTCACTGTATTTAACAGATGGGCCGGGGTTATTCGATAAGGTATTGATTGATATCCGGTCGGTTAAAGTATTGGTAGATACCTGTTCTGATACACGCCATCACGATAATGATGACTGGGACCACCATGGTGAGAATGACCAGAAAAAAGATTCTTGTTTTGTTTGGACAAACCTGAATGTGAAAGCGGGCGTGTATGATATATTAAAATTGCGCAATGGTGCAGATACTTTGCTGGCGGCATCAGGTATTGCAAAGGGGGCTATTCGATTGATTAAAATAGAAGTCGGAACGAATAATTCTCTTGTGAAAGACAGTATATCTTACCCTGTTTATCTGCCAGCCAATGCGCTTAATTATATCTTGATCAAATTGAAAGGTAATGAGTGTCATGAGTACCTCCCGGGTAAAAAACAATTATGGTTGGATTTTGACGTAACCCGTTCAATCTTTCAGGAAAGAGATAATAAATTTTACCTGCGCCCAGTATTTCACTTCTTTACTGTGAATACAACAGGTAGTATTGCCGGCAGGGTAGGACCTAATGACGGAGCTGCTGTGCTTACTGTTTACAACGCAAAAGATACAGCGTATGCATTGCCCAATAAGGAAGGATATTTTAGATTAAGAGGATTGAAAAATGGAACCTATTCTGTTTTCGTCAATGCCTCTAACGGATATGCAGATACAACAATTTCAAATGTAGTGGTAACTGCACCAAAAGAAACTTCAGTAGGTGTAATTACGTTGCATAAATAAACAGTTTTAGTTTGTTGAGTTAAAGGGAAGAAGGGGAGTAGCAATACTCCCTTTTTTTATGTCCGTTATTTGTTGAAATAAGCTGCTTTGTTTGTACATTTCAGCATGCAAATCAATTCTTTCCTGCTTTATGGAGCAAATGGCTATACCGGACAACTCATTGCAAAGATGGCAGCCGTTTACGGTCTTCAGCCCATCTTAGCCGGTCGAAATGAAGCCTCGCTGCAGGCATTGAGTGCGATAGTAAACCTGCCTTACAAAGTAATTGACCTGTCGGACAGGGAAGCATTGCATAAAATCTTAGAAGAAGTGCCCGCAGTACTCCATGCAGCGGGTCCGTTCCGGTATACCTCAACAACAATGATAGAAGCCTGTTTGGCTACAAAAACGCATTATTTGGATATTACCGGGGAAATCGGTGTGTTTGAGCAAGCCAAACGATACGATGCCAGGGCAAAAGAAGCAGGAATTATGATTATGCCCGGTGTTGGGTTTGATGTAGTACCCACAGATTGTACAGCCCTTTATCTAAAAAATCAATTACCGGATGCTACACATTTAAAATTGGCATTTGCTACAGTAGGAGGAAAATTATCGCATGGCACGGCAGTTACAATGGCTGAGGGCCTTGGCGAAGGTGGGGCAGTTCGCGAAAATGGAAAGATCACCAGAAAACCATTGGGCCATAAAGGGTTTTGGATTGACTTTGGGATAAAGAAATTATTTGTTATGTGCATTCCCTGGGGCGATGTTTCAACAGCTTTCACAACGACAAGTATTCCTAATATTGAAACATATGCCGGGAGCTCGCCCAAAACTTTTTCTATGTTGAAGTGGCAAAGCTTGTATAATTGGTTATTACGTACTTCCTTTATCCGTAATCGGGTCAAAGCAAAGATTAAACAAAAGCCCGCCGGTCCTTCTGATGAAATGCGTGCTAAAGCTAAAAGCCTGGTTTGGGGCGAGGTAATAAATGATAAAGGCCAAAAGGCAACTGTTCGTTTGCAATGCCCGGAAGGCTATACCCTAACTGCCCACAGCAGCCTGCTGATCACGCAAAAAGTATTACAGGGGGATTTTAAATCAGGCTATCAAACGCCCGCAGGTGCCTATGGTGCGGATCTTATCATGGAGCTGCCGGATGTAAAACGTGAATCATTGTGATAATCAGTTTTTTTGCATAAACTATCCTTACTAAACAATTCTACCGTAATATGGCTATCAACCGAAAAGCAGCAATTGGATTTATTTTTATTACCCTGTTAATTGATGTTACCGGGGTTGGGTTAATCATACCCGTTATGCCTAAACTAATTGAACATTTGTTGGGTATAACGGATATAAGTGTAGCTTCTCAATATGGTGGCGGGCTTACCTTTGCCTATGCTTTCATGCAGTTTATTTTCGCACCGGTACTGGGCAACTTAAGTGATAAATACGGCCGTAGGCCTGTGTTGTTGTTTTCTTTATTTGGTTTTGGGATTGATTATCTTTTTCTCTCTTTCGCTCCTTCCATTGCCTGGTTATTTGTAGGTAGATTGATTGCCGGAGTTACCGGAGCCAGTTTTACCACGGCATCAGCTTATATCGCAGATATCAGTACGCCTGAAAACCGCGCACAGAATTTTGGAATGATTGGTGCTGCTTTTGGATTGGGTTTTATCGTGGGTCCCTTAATCGGTGGTTTATTGGGTGAACTCGGCCCACGTATCCCGTTCCTGGTTGCTGCGGGGCTGGCGTTAGCTAACTGTTTATATGGCTATTTTGTTTTGCCCGAATCTTTGGATAAAGAGCACAGAAGGCCATTTGAATGGAAGCGGGCTAATCCAATAGGCTCATTGATGCAATTAAAAAAATACCCTGCTGTAGGCGGCCTGGTTGTATCGCTGGTACTTGTTTATCTCGCTGCGCATGCTGTTCAAAGCACCTGGAGTTTTTTTAATATAGAAAAATTTAAATGGAGCCCAAAGATGATTGGTATTTCTTTAGGGGTGGTTGGATTATTGGTAGGTGTGGTACAAGGCGGATTGGTTCGGGTGATCAATCCTAAAATAGGAAATGAAAAAAGTGTGTACATAGGGCTGGGCTTATATTCATTCGGGTTGCTGCTGTTTGCTTTCGCATCGCAGAGCTGGATGATGTTTGTGTTTTTGATTCCGTATTGCCTGGGTGGTATTGCTGGACCAGCCTTGCAATCGATCATTTCCGGACATGTGCCACCCAATGAGCAGGGCGAATTACAAGGTGCCTTAACCAGTTTAATGAGCGCCACTTCTATTGTTGGCCCTCTAATGATGACAAATTTGTTTGCATACTTCACACGCGCCGATGCGCCGGTTTATTTTCCAGGCGTTTCTTTCCTGCTGGGTTCTGTGTTTATGATCGCAAGTGCATTATGGGCTTATTTCGCTTTGCGTAGGGAAAAGGCGGTGGCTTGATTCCAGCAACAGAATTAAATAAGGGATAATAATCCAATAACACTTATTGCATACACGATTAAAACTACTATAGAATCTACTCCCATATAAAGGAATTGTTTCCTTGGGCGAATGATCATTCCAACCATGTAAATGCCTGTGAGTAAAATACCGATACATGTTAAATAGGTATCGGAAGGTTTCAGCGAAGGAAGTATGGCGTTACCACTGATGATGGACGCCACGATAAATAAAACCGGCAAAAAAGCATTCCCGCCAAAAATATCGCTTACGGCCATCTGGTAATCTTTAATTTTTGCAGAGGCAATACCCGTTGATATCTCAGGTAACGCAGTGGCTAATGCCAGAAAAGTAGCCCCAAACAAAACACCGCCTATATGGAACCTCTCGGCTAATATCTGCCCTGTTTCTTCCAATGCCCAACCGGCAACCAGCGTTATGAGGGCGCAAACAGTAAAAACCACCAATGCAGGCTTCACTGAAGGGAAAGATTTTTTTTGCCTGGCATTAGTGGGCTTGTCATTCTCATTCCTAACTTCATGTGCATACATAGTTTTGCGTGGGTGAGGGTTGGGGGAAGCGGTTTGCTTTGATATCATATAAATACTTCCCAGCCAAACTGCCACGATAAGCCATTCAAAAGGAGTAGTCCTGAAAAAAATCAGGTGGGGAGAAAACTGTTTTCCTATCAATACCAGGGTTAAAATAAAAATGAGCGACACGCCTTCCAACAATAAAATAAATGATGTGCTTTTGAAACTGAGTGGCCCCAGTTTTCCAACACCAAAAATATCTATCAATACCAATACCACCGTTTGTATGGCAATACCGCCAAGGATATTGCTTATTGCCATGTCCATATTGTTGTGGTAAGCTGCTACAACGGTAATGGCTATTTCCGGAAGATTGGTTACAATCGCCAGTAATACCAGACCGCCAAAGGCTTCTCCCAGCGAAAAATGTTGCGCAATATAATCAGTGGCATAAGTAATACGGGTACCTGCTAGCCATATGGCAGCCGCTGCTGCAACAAAAATAATAACAAGCAGTAAAGAAGAAAAATGAGTGATTAACATGGAAGAGATATTATTCAGTTTAAAACTACTCCAACGAATCCAGATCAGGGTTAAGAATACTATCCGCTATTTTTTCTGGATCTCAATTTTTACCCTTGTTCCCTCTGGTAAATGATATACTTGTGTTGCAATAGCAAGGTAGGCTTTAATATAATCAGGAAAAGTGCCGGCATATAAATTACCCGCTGCAAACTCGCCACCACCCACAAAAGGCGTTTTAGGACATAGCCGTTGATTAAAACCTAACTGGTTGCCAACATACCATTCTTTCAAAAGGGTAGGACCGATATAATAGCTGAAGTGCTTATATAAGACCGTTAACCAATTTTCAAAATCCGAGGCAATCACTTCTTTTTTACCGGTTTCAGTAGTAAAGAATATGATTTTATTTTCAGTGGTGTCAAAACAGAATTGGTTACCGAATAAGTCCTGGCCAAAAGATTCCAGGCCTACAAACATTTCTCCGTATTCCTGTTTTAGTAAAGTATTTACGTAGTCAATATCATTAAATTCCCGGTTATGCGAATAGCTGTATAGGTGCAGGGAGCGCTGGTAAAAAAAGCCGCAATTATGACTTTCAATTACAAAATCAAAATAAGTATGGTCTTTAACCAATTCTTTATACTTGGATAAGAGCATAAAATCAGGTTCGCCAGAGTAAAAATCTGTGACTTTATTCTCAATTAGCATTTTAAAATCAGCATTACTCATTGCAGGGTTCTTTTATTGGCTATTTTATTTTTTAAGTAATATTTGTAACGGATTATACCCGCTGAAAGCAATACTAACAAACAGGCTTCTGAAAGAAATTTCTCTGCATCCAGCCAATCGGTTGGCCTGTTTTTTAACAGCGGATCCATTAACAAACCATGGAAAATGAATAGCAGTGCTGTGCCGTAAGATAGTAAATGAATATTTTTCCAGGTTCTGAAACTTATTTTCTGTTTGATTACTTTCTGCGTTGTGATGATAACGATAATCAATGCATACATACTCAGGCTGCCTAAAAGAACAATATAATTTTGTGTTGGGGCATGTAATGGAAAAAAAACATCCACAACACTGAATTTATTCCCGTGATCCAGAATTAAAAATAAAGGATGTAGCATAACAAATACTAAAGCCACATAAGCTGTCTGGTTATGCAGGTCGTCAATATTTATTTTTTTCAGGCCGCCAGGTATTTTTTGCCAATAAGTAGATCTTTTATAACCGGTACTTAACATCATTCCCAATAAAAAATTGAAAGTTAACAGGGCAGTTGCACACAAGCCAAGGCCCGCAGAAATATCTAAATAAGATAGACCGAACATAATAAGGTATTTGGTGAAATGGGCGCATATATTTTATGCTGTTACTTTTTTACAATTATTTTACATTACTGCTAAACCAGCTCAGCCTGATTTTTTTCATATCATCCGTAACCGGGTTGCCCATCTGTTCAAAAGGCACAATAGCGGGTGTTAGCTGTTCTTTCAATATAACTGTTGTTTGCCTTTCAATATCCCGGTGCTTATACGTAACCACTACCGCGTCGCCAGGTTTTTTCCCCTGAAGAAAATTAGTGAGATCAGTGGTATTTTTAACACCCGTTTCATCCAGCCTTACTATTTCATCGTTTACATCTAACCCGGCTTCATAGGCGGCAGTACCTTTGGTAGTATTGCTGATGATGATAAATTTACCCTGTTCATTTACACGGGTATTAATACCAATAGCCGGCTTCCCTTCATTGGCTTTTATTAATTCGTAACCTGCCTTAGCTAAAAGACCTGCATAGTCGATGGCAACGTGGCCGGTAATATATTTACTGAAGAATCCCGCAGCAAAAGAAGCATCAGTAACAGACGCTAATGTTTCCTGCATGGTTATTAGGGTATAGGGTATTTCTGTTTTGCCAAAACGTTTCCACATAGCCTGCATATAGCTATCAATGGTTTTGTGGTAGCTTGTTTGTAATTCCAGGTCCAATGCCAAAGCAATCGCCGCACCATATGGATAATAGGATGCGAACATATTGGCATAATTATTTTTATCAATTGAAACAGCCGCATCTACAAATACTGCATGGTTACTTGCCTGCACAGGTGAATAAAATTTACCCCCCGGGGAATTTAATTTAACGTTGATAAGGCCGGCTAATGTTTGCAGGTAATCTTTTTCTTTACTTAACCCTGAGCGGGCTAATAAAAGCTCACCATAGTATTGCGTAAACCCTTCAGCAAACCATAATTCATCGCTCATATTGCTTTTCTCGAAATTGAATGGCTCGAGTGTTTTGGGTCTTATGCGTTCTACGTTCCAGTTATGAAAATATTCATGTGCAAAAACTTCCTGTAAATCTCCGGCACGAAAAGTATTCATGGGTATGGATATCATGGTAGAGTTGCGATGTTCCATTCCATCCCCCTGTACAAATGGAGTGGCGCTGGCAATGAAAGTATAAGTGCCATAATCATAATCCGGGAACTCGCCATACACGGCCCTTGCTTCCTCTACAATCTTTTTTGCTTTTCCTGCCAATTCATCGACCTGTGAAGGTGTTGCTGCTGATTCCAGGGCAATGCGCATGGTAAAACTTTTTCCATTAGGGTTACTGATCGCCCATTGCCTGAAAACAAGGTCGCCTATCTTGGTGGGACTATCCATGAAATATTGAAGTCCGGGTGCAGTAAATGTATTCGGCTTATTAGTGGGTACCAATTGTGTTGCGATAACAGCTTTGTTTTCTTTGGGTAAGTCGAAGCTGATCTCAATCGGGGCATTGTCCATTCCTTTCATCCACATAAAGCTGGCAGGCATATTCAGGTGGATACTTTCAGGGTCGATACCCGCATAAGTGCCATCTGCATAGTTACCATATAAGGTATAGGCGATAGTTAGCGTACCTGTATGTTTCGGTACTTCATACACATCCCCGTCAACCCTGTTTACTGTAATGCTTTTGCCGGCATTGTCCGTGGCGGAAACATCATAGACATTTTTTCCAAATTCATGCGTGGCATAGCGGCCCGGGGAAGAACGGCTCATTTTAAAGATGGCAGGCTTTGCGGGTATACCACTTGCCATTAATTCTATACGTGCCTCGTGGTGAATGGCATTGGGAAAAGATACTTTATAAGTTATTTTTTGAGCCGATATGGCAGATAATAAAATAAGCGAAACAGAAAAGCTGATCAGTTGTTTCATTAAAGAAAATTTTAGTTTGAAGCAGTATTTTGCTAAGATAAGTTACCCTAACCATTTCGCATACGAAACACAGGAACACTACATGAATGGCAGTTTTTTAAAACATAACTGTATGATTAATAATAAGTTATGAATTCAATACGTCTGTCAGCCAATCTGCATTTTAACAGGATAGATACATATTTATTAGGATAGTAACGATTTGGGTATTACCTTCGCGCCTTAATAAATTTTACAATTTTTACAAATGGACACACAAATCACCGGAACTGTAAAGTTCTTTAACGAAGAAAAAGGTTTTGGTTTTATCAAGCATGATAATTCCAACAAAGAAACTTTTGTACATGCAAATGGCCTGGTTGACCAGATCGAAGCTAACGACAAAGTAGTTTTTGATGTACAAGAAGGACGTAAAGGCTTAAACGCCGTTAACGTTAAGCGTTTAAGTTAATTTAACACTGAACTTTCTTAACCTACTATAAGGCCATCCAGCACAGCTGGATGGCCTTTTTTTTACTTACCATTCATATTCAACAGTCACATCTCTATATTTGCCAACTTAATACCAGCACATGTCAGAAACAATGCAACAGTTACAGGAAACAGTGGATTTTATCCACGGATTGGTTAGTAAGGAAGCCTCAATAGGAATTATTTTAGGCAGTGGCTTAGGTAATCTGTCCAATGATATTGTGAGCGAAAAAGAAATTTCTTATAATGATATCCCGCATTTTCCGGTCAGCACGGTAGAGGGCCATAAAGGCAGGCTGATCTTTGGTGAATTAGGTGGTAAAAAAGTATGGGTAATGGCCGGCCGTTTTCATTATTACGAAGGCTATACGCCGCAACAGGTCGCTTATCCGGTTAGGGTGATGCGGTTATTGGGTGTGAAAACATTGTTATTGTCAAATGCCGCAGGCGGGGTAAATAAAGATTTTAAAATAGGCGACCTGATGGTTATTAATGACCATATCAGTTTATTTACCCGAAACCCTTTATTAGGTAAGAACGAAGACAAGCTGGGCACCCGTTTTCCTGATATGAGTGAACCCTATAGCAAAGCACTCATCAGCAAAGTTCAGAAGATCGCCAAAGACAATCATATTGAACTGAAACAAGGTGTTTATACAGGCGTAACCGGCCCTACATTCGAAACCCGTGCCGAATACAAGCTAATCCATATTTTAGGTGGCGATGCTGTAGGGATGAGCACTGTGCAGGAAACCATTGCCGCCATTCATAGCGGTATGCAGGTATTTGCTATGAGTGTGATCACCGATATCGGTATCCGCGAAGAAGAAAATACCATTACCCATGAAGAAGTATTACAAGCCGCTAAAGACGCAGAACCAAAGCTAACCTTGTTATTTACTGAGTTGGTAAGGTCATTGTAGCCCCAGGGAGTTGCTATTAACTTTTTAACTCTCTGCTTAGCCTCTTTACCGTTATTTTGCAGCACATTTGTAAGCATGCGTTTACCATTTAGGCAAATCATACTGATTATATTTATTTTATTACTGGTTGGTAATAAACAGTTACTGGCACAGGTCAGGTCGTCTGGCCAGTTAACCAACCTGCAGCAGGGCTCCAATATGACTTATGATAGCCAGGGCAGGCCCATTAAAAGAAGTACCGGGAAAGATTCACTGCAGAGAAGGGACCGGAACGCTGATTCCATTACTATTTTTTATCATTACTACGATTCTACCCGTCTACGTACCCTTGATTCTTCTATTAATGATTTTACAACCCGGTTCCCATTACCCTATTATTACCATACCCTGGGTAATTACGGCACAGCCGCCCAGTCTTTCTTTTTCAACCCCAGGATGAAAGCCGGGTTCGATGCAGGATTTCATCAATATGATGTTTACCAGTTTACTGCTGAGAATACAAAATTTTACCAAACCACACGGCCCTATACTGAGCTGGCTTATGTATTAGGCAGTAAGGCTGAACAACTCATCAATTTTGTACATACGCAGAACAAGAAAAGTAATTTTAATTTTTCGTTGGAATACCGGTTTAGTAATGCGCCCGGTAACCTGAAAAACCAGAATGCCAGTCAGAATAATTTCCGGTTCACATCTCATTACCAGACACTGAATAAAAAATACGAAGCATATTTTATTTATTTTTCTAATAAAACTGCCTCTTCTGAAAATGGCGGACTGCAGGATATAGCAAAATTAGACAGCCTCGCATTGAATGACCCTTATGAGTTAGAGACAAGAATTGGCAGAGCCGGTACAGCGGGCCGGAATCCTTTTAATACCAAAGTAAGTACAGGAAATATTTATAAAGCAGCTACCGTGTTATTGCGGCATCATTTTGATATAGGTACAAAAGATTCATTGGTAACAGATTCTGTTACATACAAATTATTTTATCCGCGATTACGGATAGAACATACTTTACGCTTTACGCAGAGCAGCTATAATTATTTTGATAATTTTGTAGATACCACCAGGTATAAAGATTATTTTAATTATACCACTACGCTGGATTCACTATCCTTTAAAGATGCCTGGCGGGATTTTACCAATGAATTCAGCCTGATTTCATTCCCCGAGAAAAAGAACCTTAGCCAGTTTTTAAAAGCCGGCATTGCTTTACAGAATTTGAAAGGAACTTTTAATGAGTTGACCACAAAAAGTTATTACAACGTATACGCATTGGGTGAATACCGTAACCGAACACGTAACCAGGTATGGGATATTGAAGCCAATGGCCAGTTGTACCTGAATGGCCAGAATGCGGGTGATTATGCAGCCTATATAAGTATGAAAAGATCGTTGGGTAAGAAGTTAGGCTACTTCAATATTGGTTTTCAGAATGTAAACCGTTCACCTTCTTTTATATTTGATCCGATGAGCCGTTTCCCCGTAGCTGCGCATGCCGATTTTAGTAAAGAGAACACTGTTAGGGTGTTTGCCCTGTATGAAAATCCACGAAATGGCTGGAAACTGGGAGGCGAATATTTTGCGGTGAATAATTTCATGTATTTCGACAGCTTTTTTTCTGCCAGGCAGGAAGCCACGCTGTTCAACGTATTACACCTGAATGCAGAGAAAAAATTCCGGCTATCTAAATACTGGAACTGGTATACAGAAATACATATTCAGCAAACAACCGGCCAACCGCCTGTAAATATTCCTTTCCTGCTTACGCGTAACAGAATTGCTTTTGAAGGGAATTTCAGCACCAATCTTTTCCTTTCAACCGGAGTTGAGATCAGGTATAATTCTTCCTATCATGCAGATAATTATTCGCCGTTTCTGGGGCAGTATTTTGTTCAGAACGGAAACAATATCAGCAACCGACCCGATATCAATGCCTTCCTGCATTTTCGCATCAAAAGCCTGAAAGGATTCTTCAGGGTAGAAAACCTGAATACATTAGACATTTCGAAAGGCTTTTCTTTCAGCAAACTTAATCTGATGACTAACGACAACCCCGGTACAGGTTTATGGATACGCTTCGGTTTCTGGTGGAGTTTTGTTAATTAATAAAAGGCTTCTTTGTAATTATTAATGATAGAAATGCTTTATAAATTCCTGACTCGGATTATTAATAAGGAAATCACTGTAGTTATACCTATTATTTATTTCGTTTACCCCAGGTAATACGCCTGCCAAGAATCATTTTCATCACAAGCTTATCCGTAGCATCGGTAAGTCCGAAACCCGGACCAAAATTAATCTCCCATTTTGGGTCAAGGTATAAATCAGCCACTAAAAACAGGGCATGGTTTTGTTCAGGTAGTTTTTCAAACTGGTTTAACGGACCAAGGTTGCCATAATATTCTGTGCCCAAACTCACTTTTTTGGAAACCGCATAAGCAGCTTTAAAATTTGGTGCGAATGCGGGTGCCGAAGGTTTGTCAACTCCCTGAAACGTTACACCCAATACCGGATTGAGGGATAGATAAAGGTTACCCAGAGTTTTGTCAATGATGGGCCGTATCTCCAAACTAAATGTCTCACCAGAATATTCTTTGCTTTGCCATCCGATCTCGGCAGAAAGGCTTAATCCTACCGGCAGTTTCCATTTATCCGGTGCGGTAATTCTTGGCCTGAGATGTGTGCCAATAACCTTCCAGCCATGATTGGGCGTATAGTTGGTAAAAAGATAAAACCCCAATTCGAAATTATCGGTAATGCCATGTGTGATTTCCACTGTTTCATGCACAGAATGATTGGAGGGGAGTACACCTTTTACAATATCCTTTCCGCCATTGGCTGTGTAGTTACTATGTAGCTCGAAAATAGTTTGCCCCTTCGTCATGGTAGGGGAGGCGTATACCTGTATCTCATAATTTTCCTGTGCAAACAATGCAAAGGAAAACAAGGAGTAACAAGTGAATAATAATCTCTTCATACAGAATTAATTGGTATAGTAAACTACGAAGTTGATTAACAATGAATGAAAACTATTGTTCGAATGGAGGAATAACCCATACATACCGGAGATTGCATAGTCTTTCAATACATTTTGATAGCGGATTCGCGAGAACAGGATGAGCAATAAAACCCCTTTTTTTAATAAGGCGAGCTATTTTACACTTCAAAGTAAGCCAGGCTTCCGCCAACCCATTCCTTATCCTGGTTATACCTCACACCAATCATTTTTCCTTTACTTAACCTTGCCAGGTTATTGGTAGCAACCGGCCTGGCTTCGCCTTCTTTCCAAAAATAAAAGATACGGATCTCTACTTTGGCGGGAATATCCGGTGTGGGTATGATAGCTGCATATTTTACTTTTCGTTGCAGTATCCAGTTTTGCTGATCCATTATTTTATCAATATCAGCTTTGGTTACATCAATTACTACACCTTGTCCTGCGAATGAGAATAAAGGTTTTAAAACATAGTTTTCCAGGTCGGCAGGCAGTTCTTTGATTTCGTTTAAAAAACGTGTTTTAGGCACATAGGGATGGTCGATGAAAGGCAGCGTATATTTACTGATCCGGTAAAACCAATTAGGGTGTGGTACCCATTCTACATCAAGTTCGGTAAATAATAATTTACCTTTCTCCTGTATTTCAGTTGATTGTTGCTGTAGGTCATCAAAAATAATGCGGTTATAAATCCGTTTCACTTCAATTTTTCTTCCGCCATTTTCATAAAATAATTTTCTTCCCTCCTGAATCAGTTCGGTTAAACATATAATCGGTATACCTACATAATCAGTAGTGCAATAGAAATCAATTTTCGTTTTTTGTGCGTGTGGTAATATTTCCAGTAAAATCACCTGCTCAGGTTGGTATTTACCTAAAATCACTTCTTTTAAAAATGATTGATAGGTTTCTGGTGTAAAGCCATTCAGGAAAGCAGAATAATTTTCAGGGATCGTAAAATGCCGCCTAGTTACTTCATCGTGCCAGATCTGGTAGGCAAACAGGGTAGGGAACCCCTGCATTTCAATTAATTGGGGCTCCAGTTCACCCTGTTCATTTTCACAGACCCCAAAGTCGAAAGCGATAAAATGGGTGTGTGCATTTTCATTGGGTACCCTTACTTCATCAGGAATGGCATGCGAGCTGAGGGTATTGAAATTATATTGCGTAATTACATCTACAATAGTTTCACAGGCAGACAGTATTTTATCTTTAAAATTCTTATCAACAAATACCGGGGTTTCGGCTACACGGAATTCAATGGCATCGGGATGTTTGCTGTTCAGGTCTGCTAAATAGGCCTGGTATTTTTCTTTTGTGAACGTTTCGTTGAAATGTTTTCTGATTTCGGGAACCATAAATACACGTTTATATTTTACCTGAAAGTAAAAAATCCTGATCAATCGGCAGTAAGGATTTTTTTATACTTAAAAGGGATGATCACTCAAAATGTATTCTTCTAAATACGAAGGGATTTAAGTAAAAGTAAAATGATAATTATTTTAACCCTCGATCAGTTTTCCCACGGCAAGGTTCAAAAAATTAGGTAAAACATGCTCGTAGGTCCACATGATCTTTTCCGGGTCTTGTAATTGCTCAACCATACTTTTCCACTTAGGCTCACCATGGTTTTCAATTACGGTTTGTTTTTTATCCTCTCTTTGGAGGTACATACTCATACCCGAAGCATCCGCTTCAGGATGGAATTGGGTTCCCAGAAAATAATCATTGAACCGGATTGCCATGATAGCCCTTTCATAAGGTACATGCGGCCTGTTCTTTTCTATGGCTAAAATACGGGCACCCATTTCCCTTAATCTGGTATGATTGGGTTCAATTACCTGGTAGTCGCGGCTATCCACGCTATAAAATGGATCTCTAAGACCATCAAATACCCGCTCGTTTTTTCCATCTTCCAGCATATGGATTGGAAATACGCCAAAAGCAGTTGACTTACGTTTACAAACTGTGCCAATATGATAATGCCTGCATGCCAACTGAAAACTATGGCAAATAAAGAATACCTGTTTTCTTGGAAAATGGTCGACAAATTTGTTCCAGTCTTCAATGCTTTGCAGCCAGCCGAAATATTTGTTTTCCCATTCGCTTCCTTCTGTTTCCAAAGGTGAACCCGGACCACCACTTGAAATATAAATGTCATAGGAAGTATCGGGAACTGCAAGTCCCAGCCGCACATTAAATTCATCGCAGGTTATTGTAAACCGGTTACTTTTACCCCATTGACCAATGATTTCACGAATACAGCGCATTCCCTGGTTAGCATGGCCCTCATAAAGGTCCAGTACGGCAATGCGTATATGTTTATTCTCTGTCCAGTTCATAAACGGCAAAAATAAGATTTTTTAAAATCTGGCTTACATGCAATAACGAGCATATGATTTTTTAACGCCAGATTGGTTACTGCTGACTTTACCCACTTATAAATAACTAAGGTTTGTTTTAGGGGTTAGTGTTAATAAAGTTTCATACATCAGCTTAATGGTTTCTTCAATATCATTTTTATGCAGCATTTCTACCGTAGTGTGCATATAGCGTAATGGTATGGAAATAAGTACCGACGGGCAGCCATCATTCGCGTAGGCAAAACTATCTGTATCTGTTCCAGTACTTCGGCTGAGCGTTCTTAGCTGTACGGGAATTTTATTTTTCTCTGCCACATCCTGCACCACTTTCAATAATTTATTATGGATGGCGGGTGCATAAGCTAAAGAAGGTCCTTTGCCACATTGTATATCACCTTCAATGGCTTTGCTGATCATGGGTGTGTTGGTATCATGGGTAACATCTGTAATTATAGCGATATCGGGTTTAATGCGTCGCGCAATCATTTCGGCACCGCGTAAACCAATTTCTTCTTGAACGGCATTCACCACATATAACCCAAAAGGGAGTTTCTTTTTATTTTCTTTCAGCAACCTGGCTACTTCGGCAATCATGTAACCGCCGATCCGGTTATCAAAAGCACGGCCGATATAATAATCGTATGCCAGTTCATCAAAACCTTCTTCATAAGTAACTACCGAACCAATATGGATGCCCAATGATTCTACTTCTTTTTTAGTTCGGCCCCCACAATCCAGGCAAAGGTTATCTACTTTGGGCTGTGGCTCTTTTTGTTCAGGGTTACTAAGCCTTGTATGAATAGCCGGCCATCCAAAAACCGCTTTTACCGGCCCTTTTTTGCCATGTATCCATACCCGTTTGGCAGGAGCTACCTGGTGGTCAACACCCCCGTTTCTTTTCAGGTAAATCAATCCCTGTTCATTAATATAATTTACGAACCAGCTGATTTCATCGGCATGGGCTTCAATAACCACTTTGAAAGGTGCAGTTGGATTGATAACGCCTACTGCAGTGCCATATGCATCAGTAAAAAAAGTATCTACATAAGGCTTTATATATTCCAACCATACCTTCTGTCCGCCACTCTCAAAGCCAACAGGGGATGGGGTATTGATATAATTTTTTAAAAATGCAAGCGAAGTTTCGTTAACCAGCGATTTCGTTTTTGTTTTGGTATTCTTTGTTTTTGCCATGATTTTTATTTTATAAGTGATATCCCGATGATGCCGCAAACAGCTTTGGCCAGCATCAACCCGTCAATGATTGCAAGATAATAGAGAATGCTTTTACGCCGGTGTAATGAGTAGGCAACAATTATCAACAATATAAAGGGGATAGTGTTAACCAGGATGCGGAGAAGCGGGAAATCGCGCAGTATCCCATACAGGATAAAAGTTCCCAGCCCGATAATACTCAAAGGGATGATAAGGTAGAAAATGGTTTTACGCAATCCATAACTAACCACAAATGTCTTTAATTGATGGTTGTGGTCGGCAGCATAATCTTTAATATCGAACATGATACAGAGGATGGTAATGAACATAAAATTTTTAATGAACAATAAAATGCTCACAATACCCGGGGTATAAGGTATATCATCTTCAATACTACCAATGAGTACCGGATATACGGTAACGGCACCAGCCCATACAAAACCTATCACAAAGGGTTTTAGCCATCCTTTATTCCTGAGGCTGTTGGTTGCTGCCTGTGGCGAAACACTGCCATAATATAAAGCAGCCACAACCGGGAATATACCCAGCAATATCCATTGCAGTAAACCGGTATGGATAATATGCTGCTGGTTTTCTTTGAGCAATAAAATAAAAGTGAGCAGAAAAATAAAAGTCAGAAGAACCTGGGAATAAGTAACAAACAAACTGTTTCGCGTATACCAAAGGGTTCGTTGGTTTATCACATCAGAAGCGGGTTCGGCTATATAGGCATGTGTATAATAAAGCACAGTACCTGCAAAAATAAGCAGATAATAAGATAAACTATTTAAGCGGGAATACTGTTGCAGGCTTGCTTCTATGGATAACGCGATGGTGCAAATGCCATAAAAGTAATTTCCAAAAAGAACAGATCTGATTAAACCATTCAACCTGTATTATTTTAATAAGACAATATTTTCTGAGGATATGGTGTCACTCACATTTTTGGCCTTGTCTTTCAACCAGAATTTAAAGTAAGCGGTATCGTTTTTAGTACCGCATCCTGAAATGGTTCTATATCCCGGAACGTTTGCATTATATGCATAACCAATCTCCAATATTCCTTTTAGGTTGCTGGTAGGTGTAAAGTCGGGAACCCTGTTTGTGCTTACGAACTGGGCACCGGGTGTACCGGGACAAATTCTGGATACCTTTTGTACCCATAATGTATCCTGAATATCCCCTTCGGCATCTGTAAAACTTAATTGAAAAAGAAGTACATCTCCCTGTTTAAGGGTAGTTGAACTAATACTTTTGATCGCAATCTGCGGTTTTGTGGTATAAGTATCTTTCTTACAGGCATAAAACATTACCGGTATTGCCAATAGTATCAATATTTTTGTCTTCATTGGGTTCACTTTCAATTCAAATTTAGTTAAAACATTACAATACATAGCAGTGACCTCATTTGATGTTAACAATATTTTCTCTCTTACACAGGATCCGGCTCTTTATATTGACCAATGCCTGTCAGCTTTCCGTTTCCAGTACCAGCAGAATCCCGTTTACAGGCAATGGTGTGATCTTACGGGTGTAAATCCCGCTGGTATCAAGACACTCGCCGGCATTCCTTCGTTGCCCATTTCATTTTTTAAAACGCATACCGTTACCACAACCCATTTTACCCCCGAAGCTGTTTTTGAAAGTAGTGGTACCACGCAAACCACTACCAGCAGGCATTTGGTAAAAGATATTAGTGTTTACCGCCAAAGCTTTATTCAATGTTTTGAAAGTTTTTATGGAAATGTTAAAGATTGGTGCATATTGGGGCTTCTACCTTCCTATTTAGAACGTCAACATTCTTCATTGGTATTCATGGTAGATGAATTGATAAAATTAAGTGGCCACCCCGATGGTGGTTTTTATCTCGATGAGCATGATACATTATCACAAATCCTACAACGCCTTGAGTCGAAGCAACAAAAGACAATATTGATAGGCGTAACCTTTGGCTTATTGGATTTTGCCGCTTCTTTCCCTCAAATCCTCCAATATACAGTTGTTATGGAAACAGGGGGGATGAAAGGCCGTCGTAAAGAACTTACCAGGGTAGAAGTGCATCAATTATTGAAAGAGGGGTTAGGAGTTACGGAGGTTCATTCGGAATATGGTATGACAGAACTGTTAAGTCAGGCTTATTCAAAAGGGGATGGACGGTTTACCTGCCCGCCCTGGATGAAAGTGCTGGTGCGGGATGAGGAGGACCCTTTATTGATTAAAGAAACCGGCAGGGGCCTTTTGCAGGTTATTGACCTTGCTAATATGTACAGTTGCTCGTTCATAGCTACAGAAGATGTAGGAATGGTTTACGACGATGGCAGTTTTGAAGTATGGGGTAGATTGGATAATAGTGATATCAGGGGTTGTAGCTTATTGATAGTGTAATCCGGAGTGAGAAATATGGGTTTCAAAAGAAAGGCTGGGTATTGATAAAAAAGAACCCTCGACTTCCCACTTTTAACGCCTAACTACTATATTTGCACCCCCAACAAAAATGCCCGGGTGGCGAAATTGGTAGACGCACTGTGTTCAGGTCGCAGCGTTCGCAAGGATGTGCTGGTTCGAATCCAGTCCCGGGCACCTTAGTGGACAAATCGAATTTTTCGTCGGTTTGTCCATTTTTATTTCCTCCAAAAGCCTTGTCTACATTGAATATTAGCTGTACGGCTTCATTAACTCGAGCGGTTCGAAAACAGTTGCCGTCAAAAACGAGTTTTTCCGGAAATATCGAACCAATTATTTTCCTTTTTTTCGTAACATCCGCATTATCAAATAGTTGATGCAGATTTGATAAATTGCCTATTGCCTGCTTTAAAAGACCATCAATTTTAATTGAACCGGATGAAATTCGAACCAGTTCCGCTTCAATCCTATCTATTTCCTCCTCACATTCTTTTTTAAAATCATAATAGTCTTTCTGACCAATCTGATCTATTAAGAATTTGTTCCTTGCTTTTTGAATATTTTGATTAAGCTCTGAAATTTTATCATTCCATTTTTTAACATCTTCTC
>JANXUL010000113.1 GCA_025356235.1 Bacteroidota bacterium | reverse complement strand
ATGATATTATTGATTTACGCGCCATTAATACACAACGCAGTAACGATAGCAGGTTTTATACAAAAATCTTATCCATTTCAGAAATGGCACTTTACCGGAGACCGGAATATGCCCATATTAGTTTTGAACATTTTTTATGGTTGTTATGGTCCATTAAAGAATCGGGATATAAGTATTTGAAAAGAGGGTTTCCTGATCTTGTGTTTTCTCCTTTAAAAATTATCATTCAGTCTATTGATTTACCTGCCGATACTGCAGTAAAATATTTTAACAGCGGCCAATGGGAAGGTGATGTAACCGACGAAGACTGCTATAAAGGAATCTGCATTTTCGAAAACAATACTATTTATTTTAAGTCGAAGTTTTATGCCGAACTGATCGCTACCGTTGTAAGCGAAGATGAAAATTTTGAGTATACCCGATGGGGCATCCAAACAATTGAGTATGCAGATACTGATCATCAATCAAAAAAGGTAAGGTCATTTTTTTTGAAAAGATTGCATGCACTTATACCTGATAATGATCTCCGTGTTGAAAAAGATCCTGCTGGCTATCCCCTTATATATAGTGGAACAAAAGAATTAAAATTTCCTGTTTCGTTCGCGCACCATGCCCATTTTATTGCATACTCATTTCTGTTAAATTATTCCAGCAGTTTACATACCTGAAAATATTCAGGTTTTCTGATTTCGTTTTTGAGTCCCGGGATACACAGATTAACATTATTTTTTTTGTACAAATCTGTGCAATCAGTGGCTAAACTTTTCTTCCCATACCCTACTCAAACCTCTCCGGGAATTATTACGTATATTCCTGTTTAATCACCGATCATGTATAAATACCCGTTGTGCTGTTTGTTTATTTGTGTCACATTATCAAGCTATAGCCAGGCCATAAAGCCCATTAAATATAAAGACTTCGTATTTTCAGAAATAACCGTACAGGAAAATATTTCTTATGCAACAGCAGCAAAACCCGGAATAAAAAAGAAACATTACCTGTTTGATAGCTACGAGCCGGGGGGTGACAGTACGCAAAAGAGGCCCCTGATCATATGGCTTCATGGTGGTGGCTTTGTATTGGGTTCAAAAAAACCAAAGGGTATACAATTATGGAGTGAAAGTTTTGCAAAAAGGGGATACGTATGTGTGGCTTTGAATTACCGCTTGAGTAAAAAATTGCCCATTTTTAATTTTACAGAATTAAAAAGAAGTTGCTATGATGCAGTACAGGATGTTGAAGAGGCGGTGCAATGGTTTAAAAAAAACCAGGCAAAATTCCGTATAGATACCAACCGCATAATACTTGCCGGAAATTCTGCCGGTGGTATGATTTCTTTGCAGGCTGTATATAGCAGCCATTCAGAATTGGCCCATTCTGCACAGCTGCCTGATGCAAACCTCGCCTCCACCAGCCACAACCCTGCTAACATTGCAGCCGTAATTAATTTCTGGGGGGGGCTGTTTACTATTGATTGGTTAAAAAATACTCAGATACCTATCGTAAGCGTTCACGGTAGTGAAGATGGCACAGTGCCCTTTGATCACAAAGACACTTCACTCTATGGCAGCAACGCTATTCATATAAAAGCAGATGCACTTCAGATACCAAACCGTTTACAAGTGTATGAAGGGTACTCCCATGAATTGCAAAAACATTTTAACCCTTTATTTTCTGTCAGTGCTAAAACCAGGCAACGCTGGCTGGAAGCCGGGCAATTTGCGGCAGATTTTTTGTATGAACAGTTATTTCAATAATTGTCATATGCTTCGAAAAAATACGCTGATAAGCGGGGTCGCTTTTTTTGAGCACTGGGTTCGCTTATAGAAAAATAAGCGATTGAATTTTTTAAACTGCAGCCACCTGCTTGCTGGTACTCCGGTAAACATAAGAATGAAAAATATGCCTGCGGGCAAACCGTCCCGGGGTTTCGGCATTGATCAATTTTACATACATGGCTTTGGGTACCCCATAATATTCATATACCGTACCATTAGAAAAACTTATGTTCAGTATTTCAGCCTTGTATTCAAAATCAACAATACCCGAATAGGTAGTGGTTTCTGTATATTCTGCAAGGGTTTGTTCGCGGGTTTCCGGCGCAACACTTACCAGGAAATGATAGGCTTCAATTATTTTTTTACTTTTCTCTTCCGCTTCCAGTTTTTGATCCGGGTTATCCTGAAATTTATCCGGGTGCCAGTCTTTCATTAAATTCCTGTATACGGTTTTTAATTCTCTAAGTTCTGTTTCCTCATGTACACCTAATATCTTCCTGTAATTGATAATTCTTCTCATAAAATACGTAGTTATTTAGGATATTGCTTTGAAAACAGGGTCGTTTTTTTATCAGAACCCGTATGGCAATTCCTTCTTTTTTTTGCAAAAGTACTATTTTAAAAATAAAGTATGCGTAAGCCTTGCTATCACTCATTTTCATTGCATAAACGCCTACCGGCAAAGTCGCATCGGGAGAATGAGAATAAATGGGTAGTTTCAGCATACAATGACCTTTTAAATCTGCCGATTATGAAAAAATATGTAGTTGTTTGCTTCATTATTAGTAACCTGTTTTCCTGTGCCGGGGTTAAGCAGGCAGAATCGAACAAATGGGTTCCTTTATTTGATGGGAAGTCGCTGGCCAATTGGCGGGTGGGTGCAAATGCCGCCAGTTTCTCTGTTGATAGTGGAATGATCATTGTACATGGCAAAACAGCACATCTTTTTTATGATGGCAGTTTGCAGGACCACAACTTCAAAAATTTCGAGTTCAAAGCAGAAGTGATGACCTACCCCGGATCTAATTCCGGCATCTATTTTCATACCGTGTTTCAGGAAAAGGGGTGGCCCGCAAAAGGCTATGAAGTACAGGTGAACAACTCGCATACAGATTGGCGTAGGACGGGCAGTCTGTATAGCATTGAAGATGTAAAGGAAGTATATGTAAAAGATTATGAATGGTATACCGAATATATAAAAGTGCAGGGAAAAAGAGTAACGATCAAGATCAATGATAAAACAGTGGTCGATTATACAGAACCGGAAAATGTAAAACGAAGTGCTGGCAATGCACAGCGCGTTATTTCCAGTGGCACTTTTGCCTTACAGGGACATGACCCGAATAGCATTGTACATTTTAGGAATATTATGGTGAGAAGTTTGGGTGACTAAAATCAATTTTGGTATAGGGGGCTCTTTAAGTATTCAAAGTTTTTTAAATACCTGTAATATTGAGCGATTAAATAAATACTTATAGCATACCATCAACTAAGTCTGTTTACGGTTTTGATTTTAGTAAAACCCAGGCGGCCAGTTCATGTATATGGTCTGTATTGATATAATCAATTTTCAACTGCATAAACTGATCCCAGGCATGGATCATATCAGGTACGGCCCAAAAGCGAACGGGTTTATGCAGCTTATGCGCTTTGGCAACTGCTGCTTGCATTTTTCGCAAATCAGCCGCAGGTAGTTTACTGATCCCGTCCCATTTTGTATATTTTCTGCCATCATCACTAAGCATGGCAATCTTTGTTAAGGCACCGGGGTTATATGTTTTGTCTAATTCCCCATCAAATGTTATGAACGAGGGATACGCTGCAAACAAAGACTGATCGGGCCTCTTACCTGTAATCACCCATTTTAATTGATGGCTGCTCATCAACACATCATATTTACTGATGGTTTCTATCAATGCCTGTAAGGTGGCAATAGAGTCTGTTTTGATATCTATCAACAGCTGTAACTGTTTTAAAGTATCGGCAAATGGATACCCTTTGTGTTTGATAAGGCATTCGATCAATGGGTTTATATATAAATTGATTAAAGTGCGAGTGGCTGTCAGTTCTTTTGCATTATGGGCCACAAGCAATGATTTATCCTGTAAAAAAATATCTGCTTCAATAGAACCAAATCCTTCGTTATAAGCAGTCCAGAATGGAACCGCATTTACATAATCGTTATGTGAATGGGCATTTTGTACTGAATAAGTAACCGGTTGCGTTGTTGCCGAGAAAGCAATGAAAACGAACAGGAAGAATACTAGTTTATGCATAAGTAAATATATTAAAAAAACTCCACTGCCCTACTCTCCTGGGCGACATAGGTAATTATGGAGTTGATGCATGTTGGGATTAGTTAACCCGGATAGTATTTGAATACCCCCCTTGCCCACTCACAGAAACCTTATCGG
>JANXUL010000101.1 GCA_025356235.1 Bacteroidota bacterium | reverse complement strand
GCAATTTCCTGATTCTGCAAAACACCTGATTGATGAACTGAAAAAGACAAGCGACAAACCTTTCAAGTTACTCATCAATACACACCATCATGGAGACCACACCGGTGGTAACATTGCATTTAAAGATAATGTAGCGCATGTAGTAGGGCATGTAAACTGTTTGGCAAATTATAAAAGGGTAGCCGAACAAAGTAAATCAGTTGATAAACAATTATTTCAGGATATAACTTTCGGCGATAGCTGGAAACAAAAAGCGGGTAAGGAAAAAATAAGGAGTTATTATTTCGGGCCAGCCCATACCAATGGCGATGCCATCATACATTTTGAACACGCAAATATTGCGCATATGGGCGACCTGTTGTTTAACCAGATAGCCCCTTATATCGACAGAAGCGCCGGTGCCAACATTAAAAACTGGATAGAAGTATTACAAAAAACACGCAAGACATTTGATAAGAATACCATTTTTATTTTTGGGCATGCTGCTGATCCTGAAAAAGTAACCGGTAATAAGGAAGACCTGGTTGCTTTTGAAGATTACCTGCAAAAATTACTTGCTTTTGTTGAAGGAGAAGTCAAAGCAGGTAAATCAAGGGATGAAATCATCAAGAATAAAGAGATACCGGGCATCAGCTGGAAAGGAAGTGGCGCAGAAAGAAGTTTATCTGCGGCATATGATGAACTTACTTCAAAGTAACCATCAGGTTTTCAAGAACGTAATAAACAATTGGGCAGAAAGTAGAATTTTTCAAGGTAATAACAGGCCTTTTCAATAATACATCTTCATCGGTGTAGGGAAAACGGTGGCAGTCGGATGGCCTTGCCTCATAAATACCACAGTAATTATCCGCTCCCAGAAAAGGGCATGGTTTGCTTTTGGTAACATAGTCACCTTCATTGTCTTGAACAAGATAAGTGTTTATAAAATCTCCCCCCTTCATTCCCAGGTATTTACTGATGCGTTTGATATCGGGCATTTTAAACCGGGGGGAATAATTCTTGCAGCAATTGGCGCATTGCAGGCAATCGATTTTTTCAAAAGCTTCTTGGTGCAGGTCGGGCAATTGTTTTAAAACCTTATTCTTATCTGCTCGTTGTAATAACTGTTTATACTGCTTTTGATGTTCAGCACTGCGCTTTTCCCAATTATCTAATTTTACTTCGGCCATAATACTTAACAATCAATTGAACTTGTATAGACACACTTCCTGTTACTTTGTATTACAAGATTAAAAGGATTTACCCGGATTTCCGCATAATCCTTTATCAATGATCAGATTATGGGTACATTGAAAGAACAATGGCTGATTTTAATATCTACGCCTCTTTATATATTTATAATAGGATTGGAATTACTGCTCAGCCACCTGCAGCACAGGAAAACCTATACCCTTAAGGATGCGGCAGCCAACCTTTACCTGATGCTGATGAATACAGGTATTGACCTTGCTTTCCGGATCATATATTTGGCCATACTCAATTATTTTTACCTGCATGCCTGGATCAGTGTAGAGCAGGGTGTTTTCTATTGGTTCATGTTGGTGATATTGGAAGATTTTCTTTATTACTGGTTACATCGTTTTGACCATGAGATCCGATTTTTCTGGGCCATTCATGTAACACATCATAGCAGTCAAAAACTAAACTTTACCGTGGGTTTCCGTTCATCGGTATTCCAGCCTTTGTACCGGTTCATTTATTTCATTCCATTGGCATTATTAGGGTGTAAGCCACTTGATATTGCTTTTGTATATTCAGCCACACAGATCTGGGGTATTTTTGTGCATACCGAGCTGATACATAAAATGGGCTGGCTGGAATATTTTATGGTAACCCCTTCCCATCACCGCGTTCACCACGGCTCAAACCCAAAATACCTCGACAAGAATATGGGCATGTTCCTGATTATCTGGGATAAGCTTTTTGGAAGTTTTCAACCCGAGCTGCCTGCCGATGTTTACCAGCCAATTACTTACGGACTTACCAAGAATATCGAGGGGGCCAATGCCGTTTCGCTAATCTTTCATGAATGGAAGCAGATATGGCGGGATACAACCCAAAAAAACATCCCTTTCCACACCCGCCTCCGTTACCTTTTCGGCCCACCAGGCTGGAGCCATGATGGCAGCCGGCTGACGAGCAAGCAATTGCGTAAGAAGGAGAAGGGGAACTGTGAGTTGTGAATCTATCGTAAATCAGTTCTGTTACCTTATTTCATCCCTTCCCCAGAATTCACTATTCCCTATTCACTACTCACTATTCACCCCCTTTCCCCAAGTTCAACAAAACGTGTAAAATCCTGCCATATCCACTTACCTTTGCCGCGATTTATTGATTGCCTGTTTCGGGGGCAATTCAGAACGATAAATAACCTCAACTTACAGACCAGTATATGAATGTATTCGATCAGCAATCCACTGAATTTCAGCGCAGGCATATCGGCCCAAACAGCGGCGATACACAATTGATGTTACAAACCATCGGATCGGCCTCTTTGGCTGAATTGATCAGCAAAACCATTCCGGCCTCTATCCGTATAAAAAATGAGTTGAATATTCCCGCGGCCATTAGTGAGTTTGAATACCTGAGTGAATTGAAAAAAGTAGCAGCGAAGAACAAGGTTTATAAAAATTATATAGGACAGGGATACTATGGAACAATTACCCCGAGTGTTATCCTGCGGAATATTTTCGAAAACCCAGGATGGTACACCCAATACACACCTTACCAGGCAGAAATTTCCCAGGGCCGTTTAGAGAGCCTATTGAATTTTCAAACCATAGTAACCGATCTTACCGGTTTACCCATTGCCAATGCCTCGTTACTGGATGAAGCCACTGCCGCAGCTGAAGCCATGGCCATGATTTTTCATCATGTAAATAAAACAGACGTGATCAGCAAGCCCAAACTGTTTGTTGACAACCATATTTTCCCGCAAACAGTTGATGTATTGGTTACCCGCGCAGAACCTATAGGTATTGAATTGGTATATGGTGATTATAAAACAGCTCTGTTGGATAACACTTATTTTGGCGCGATCGTACAATATCCTAATAACGATGGATCGGTAGAAGATTACCGTTCTTTTATTGATAGTGTCCACGCGGTAGAAGGATTAGTGATTATGGCCACAGACCTGCTTGCCTTAACGCTGTTAACCCCTCCGGGTGAACTGGGCGCCGATGTAGCCGTAGGTTCGGCCCAACGTTTTGGTGTGCCAATGGGTTATGGCGGCCCACATGCTGCTTTCTTTGCTACACAGGATGATTTTAAACGCGGAATGCCCGGCCGTTTAATAGGCGTGAGCATTGATGCGCAAGGCAATCGTGCTTTACGTATGGCCCTTCAGACAAGAGAACAGCACATCAAACGCGAGAAAGCAACTTCAAATATTTGTACGGCACAGGCTTTACTGGCTAATATGGCTGCCATGTATGCAGTATACCATGGCCCTGCAGGATTGAGAGATATTGCCACGCGCATCCATCTGCTAACACAGTCGGTAGCGGAAGGATTGGTAAAACTTGGCTTGTCACAAACCAACACTTTCTATTTTGATACGTTGAAAGTGGTGGGACTGAATGCATCCACGGTAAAAATAATGGCAGAAAAGTACCATAGCAATTTTCGCGTTTTTGCTGATGGTACGATTGGAATCAGCATTGATGAAACCACTTCTGTTGAAGATGCGAACACCATTCTCCGGATATTTGAAGCGGTAACAGAAAAAAGTACCGGCCATCAATTAACTGCCAAACAACTCCAAACCCCCAACCCAAAACTTCAAACGAACCTGCAGCGTAGTTCTGCTTTTTTAACGCATCCCGTATTCAACACACATCACAGCGAGAGCCAGATGATGCGATATATCAAGCAGCTGGAAAATAAAGATCTTTCTTTAAACACAAGTATGATCAGTCTCGGCAGTTGCACCATGAAACTTAATGCGGCTTCTGAAATGATCCCGGTAAGCTGGCCTGAGTTTGGTGGATTGCATCCTTTTGTACCTGTCAATCAAACTGAAGGTTACCAACAGATTATTGATGAACTGAACCGTTTTCTCTGTGAGATCACAGGCTTTACTGCCTGCAGCCTGCAGCCCAACAGTGGCGCGCAGGGTGAGTATGCCGGATTGTTAACCATCCGTGCTTATCACGCGGCCAGGAACGAGTCGCATAGAAATGTGGTTTTAATTCCTATCAGTGCACATGGTACCAATCCTGCCAGTGCGGTAATGGCTGCCTTTAAAGTTGTGGTGGTTAAATGCGACGAGGCAGGTAATATTGACGTGGCCGACATGAAAGCCAAAGCCGGGCAATATAAAGACACCCTGGGTGCTTTAATGGTTACTTATCCATCAACCCATGGCGTGTTCGAAGAAACCATAAAAGATATTTGCCAAACCATCCACGATAATGGCGGATTGGTATATATGGATGGTGCCAATATGAACGCGCAAGTGGGTTTAACAAGTCCGGGTATGATTGGTGCCGATGTTTGTCACTTGAACCTTCACAAAACATTTTCCATTCCGCACGGCGGTGGCGGACCGGGTATGGGGCCTATTTGTGTAAATGATAAGTTAGCTCCGTATTTACCTGGCCATCCGTCAATCGTCAATAGTGAATCGTCAGTAAACCATACTCATCACTCACCACTCACTACTTACGGCTCTGTAAGTGCCGCACCATATGGTTCTGCCAGCATATTATTAATCAGTTATGCCTATATAAAAATGCTGGGTGCCGATGGTATCCGAATGGCAACCGAATATGCGATACTGAATGCCAATTACATGAAGGCAAGATTGGAAAAATATTACAAGATACTTTATACCGGAACCAATGGTACCTGTGCGCATGAATTCATTGTGGACCTTCGTCCGTTTAAACAAAGCGTGGGTATTGAAGCAGAAGATGTGGCCAAGCGTTTAATTGATTATGGCTTTCACGCACCTACCATGAGCTTCCCTGTTCCGGGAACTATTATGATCGAGCCAACAGAAAGCGAGGACAAACCTGAACTGGATCGTTTCTGCGATGCGCTTATTTCAATTTATGAAGAAATAAAAGCCATTGAAGATGGCAAAGCAGATAAAACAGATAACCCGCTTAAAAATGCCCCTCATACACAGGCAGTAATCTGTGCCGATGAATGGAAGCATGTTTACGCACGTAAGGAAGCTGCCTTTCCGCTATACTATGTTACTTTACATAAGTTCTGGCCAAGTGTGGCAAGGGTAAATAATACGCATGGCGACAGGAATTTGATCTGTACCTGTGAGCCGACATCAGCGTATGCGGAAAACTGATGAAATTTTGAGTGTTGAATTTTACATGTTGAATGAAGACGAAAATGACAATTCAACATGTAAAATTCAACATTCAACCTGTTTTACCTTGTTCTTTTGTAAGCTGATTGGGCCACCTGACGCACCTGGTCTTCCAGTAATGCAATGATCTTATCCTTGTCGGCGATGGTTGCTTCTAATTTTGCGATTTGTTTGTTCAGCAGGCCAATCACATCATCTTTAGAAGTAAAATAGATATGTTGTTCCTCATTTAATTCTGATATCCTTTTTTCATTTCTGGCTGTAGGTGGGGATAATAACATAGTACCCTTTCCGGTAACCAGCCAGATCAAACTTAAGTCGGTATAATTTTCTTTTATCCGTTCGAGGATATCAGAACCTACGGCACCTTTGCCTTTCAGTTGTTTTCCCAGATAGCCATTGGATAGTCCGCAGGCATGCTCGAAAGAGTACGCACTTATATTATTGTATACGAGGTATTCCTGGATCCGTTCAATCAGTCGCATTAGGTATAAATACGTTAGAAAATAAGGTATTAAAAACTTGATAAATCATAGACTAAATGATACTATTGTGTTTTAATAAGCAATTACGAAATAACTATTTATCCATAAACCGGGCAATACGGTTTATACCTGAATTTGCACTTTTTTTAACGGGGCTTTCCAAGCAACTATCTGCAAATTTACGCTTCGGCATTTTCATCGTAAGGCATCATAGCTCCATTTAAAACAAAATGTATGCCTTTACAAGATGATCTGCCACGGAAAAAACATTTCCCTCAACTCAATGAACAAGAAATTGCCAACCCTTATTTGGTGATTGATGAACTATTTGATTTTGCACACCTGCCGGATGTGCGTGAATTGTTATGGGAATGGTTGAAAACTACTGTTACCGGCAGTTACCACAAAACACTCTCGCACAATGAGCGTTATGCGATGATTATTTTATATGAAAAAATAGAAAAATTAGTTGAGGCTGTACATGTTTTGCATGAAAGGGATAGAAAGAGTAAAAAAAATACACGCCAAGCCTCCAAAGGGCGAAAAAAGTATAGTTAGCCTTTTTAGCTTTGCGGCTTTGGGGGAATTGGATTTCAATTGGCTTGTATTTCGTGTTATTTCTGGTTATATTTAATATCTTAAATCTATAGTATGGACCAACGCATCATAACCCTCTACGATGAATACACGCACAAGCCACTACCCCGCAACGTATTCCTGAAGAGGCTTGCTATCATTACCGGCAGTATGGCCATGGCATTATCTGTTTTGCCTATGCTTGAAAGTAATTATGCCAAAGCTGCAACAGTACCTATACAGAACCCTGATCTGGATACAGAAGATATTTATTATGAAGCAGGAGGCATTTCCATGCAGGGATATATGGCAAAGCCGAAAAAAGGGATTAACCTGCCGGGTATCCTGATCATTCATGAGAACCGTGGCTTAACGCCGCATATTAAAGATGTAACACGCAGGGCCGCCCTTGCAGGTTTTCTCGCAGTAGCACCTGATGCGCTATCTGCTGCCGGTGGTACACCTGCCAATGAAGATGAAGCCAGGCAGTTGTTTACCAAAATAGATGCCGTACAGAACCTTACTAATTTCATACAATCTATTGAATACCTCCGCACCAGAAAAGATTGCAATGGCCATACCGGGTGCGTAGGCTTTTGCTGGGGTGGTGGCATTGCTAATCAACTGGCAGTTAATGTGCCTAAATTAAATGCTGCCGTTGCCTTCTATGGCATGCAGCCTGCTGCTGCAGATGTTCCTAAAATAAAAGCCGCCGTTCAATTACATTATGCCGGGTTGGATGAAAGAATAGATGCAGGTATTCCGGCCTATGAAGAGGCTTTGAAAAAAGCAAATACTAAATATGAATTGTACATATATGAAGGGGTTAACCACGCTTTTCATAATGATACGTCTACTGCTCGGTACAATGAAGCTGCCGCTATTTTAGCCTGGCAGCGGACACTCGCATTTTTCAGGGCCAATTTGAAATAATTTTTGTCGAGGATGACAAAGATTTATACAGTTACCTTCTTTGGTAATCCAATTCAACTATGACAATTATTTTTTGCTTGCTAATTGTTTAAATCCAGTATGTTACGAACGCTTATTATTATTATTATTTTCTTGGGCACTTTTTTACCTGCCTTCAACCAGGAAAAAACAGATACTTTTTTACAGCAACTGCTAACAGGCAAAGCATCTCCCCTGTTACAACATGTATTGAGTAACCCCGATAGTTTTCAATACCAAATCATTTATACGGAGATTAACCGCGATAAACGAAACAATCCGCATTTTATTCACCATTACCTTCATGTTGACCGAAACCGTTATTTTAATCCCGCATCTACAGTCAAGTTGCCCACCGCTTTAATTGCATTGGAGAAAATAAATGAGTTGAAGAAGTTTGGTATTGACAAAAATACCACCATGCTTACTGACAGCTCATTCACTGGGCAAACGGCTGTTGTAAGAGACACTTCTGCTGCCAATGGTCTGCCTTCAGTAGCGAATTATGTAAAGAAAATATTCCTGGTAAGTGATAACGATGC
>JANXUL010000080.1 GCA_025356235.1 Bacteroidota bacterium | reverse complement strand
CAGCACACACACATCAAAATCAACCGGCATTTTTTTCCCAAACCAGGTAGAGTATGCGGCAATGTTTCGATAGCCTTTAAAAGTGTTGTGTACTTTCTTCTCGCCATTATTCGTAAACCGCTGCATCAAAGCATGTACCTGCCTGGCTACTGAATCGGGGGTATCCATAGCCAGCAGCATAATCACTGTATCATCAAGGTCATCAGGTAATGCCTGACTTTTATCAAACACATTCATCCATCCCGCATTGGGAAATATTTTCGGGGTATCGGTAGGCCAGAAATTGTAAGTGCCTCTGCCCTTTTGGTTTTGAAACTTTGAATAAACGGGAAGGGTATTCGAAATAATTTTTTCGGCCTGCTTTTGTTGTGCAGGCGTTAGGTGTTGCTTAATATCCTTCAAAGTAAATGCCACCAACCCGGTAAAGAAAGCATTCACATCCGCCTTCTCCCTATCCTTGTTGAGTGCATACAAGCGGTAAGAAGGAAAACTGCCTTTGGGGAATACAGTACTTTCTTTGGCCTGCAGTAGGTCTATTCTTTTCAGCATTTGCCCCATCACCAGGCTATCCTGGGCATAGGTTCTGCCTACGATAAATAAGAATAGCAGCCCTTGTATGAATCGTGTGTACTTCATGCTTTGTATCTACGAAAATACAAGGGATATTGATTGATTCGTATTTCTCTGCAAAACCTCCGCTTCTCTGCGGCTTTGTGGTGACAAAAAGTTCATTCACCGCTGCGACAGTAAGTAGCTGAGCTAATCGCAGCGTTATTTCAGGATACTTCTCGAAATCACAATCCGCTGCACTTCAGAAGTGCCCTCATATATCTGGGTAATTTTCGCATCGCGCATCATCCTTTCTACATGGTATTCTTTTACAAAACCGTAGCCACCGTGTATCTGAACGGCTTCAGTGGCCGTCCACATGGCAGTTTCGCTGGCGAATACTTTGGCCATGGATGAACTCAAGGTATAATCTAATTTATTATCCTTCTCCCAGGCAGCTTTCAAACAAAGTAAGCGTGCCGCTTCAATTTTAGTGGCCATATCTGCTAATTTAAACTGTATGGCCTGGTGGTGCATGATCTCTTTACCAAAAGCCTTACGCTGCTTGCTGTACGCCAATGACAACTCATACGCCCCACTCGCAATACCCAAAGCCTGTGAAGCAATGCCAATACGGCCGCCGGCTAAGGTTTTCATGGCAAACTTAAACCCGAAACCATCTTCTCCAATCCGGTTCTCTTTGGGCACTTTTACATCTGATAATAATATAGAGTGTGTGTCACTACCGCGAATACCCAGTTTATTTTCTTTGGCCGCAACCACTACACCCGGCCAGTTTTTTTCAACAATAAAAGCATTAATGCCACGGCTCCCTTTGGCGGGATCAGTTTGTGCGATCACTAAGTATACAGAAGCTGAAGAACCATTGGTAATCCAGTTCTTGGTGCCATTGATCAGGTAATGATCAGCTTTGTCTTCAGCGGTGGTTTGCTGACTGGTGGCGTCGGAGCCGGCTTCAGGCTCACTTAATAAGAAGGCACCAATATAGAGTTCACCATCTTTGCGGCCCTGGGCTAACGGGGTTAGGTATTGTTGTTTTTGTGCTTCGGTGCCAAAAGTTTCCAGTCCCCAGCAAACCAGGCTGTTATTAACGCTCATACAAACGCTGGTACTGGCATCTACCTTGCTGATCTCTTCCATGGCCAGTACATAGCTAACGGTGTCCATGCCGGCACCGCCGTAATCCGGACTAACCATCATACCCATAAAGCCCAGTTCGGCCAGTTTCATCACCTGTTCGCGGGGGAAGCGCTGGTGTTCATCACGGTCAATTACACCGGGTAAACACTCTGTACGGGCAAAATCCTTGGCGGCTTTCTGAATCATCAAATGTTCTTCACTCAGTTCGAAATGCATGGTTGTGATGGTTTTGTAGGGGCAAATTTAAGCTAACGGGTGTTAGGATTGGTAATTGAATAGAATTTTTTATTCAATATTTTTTTGGGTCCGGTTGCGTATATTTAAGTGTTACCGGTCATGCTGTGACGACAGACAATATCTAACAAACAAGAGAATAAATGACGAGAAGTTACTATTCAAATTCTATATCTAACTTCTTGACTGAAGATGGCGACAAAATACTCGGACAGTTAATCAGAAATCACCATTTTGCAACAGAGAACTTACAAAGAAACGCTTGGATAAAGCAAATCGAAATTCTTAAGAATTCATTAAAACTATTTACAGACG
>JANXUL010000026.1 GCA_025356235.1 Bacteroidota bacterium | reverse complement strand
CTTTACGGTAATCCTGTTCCTTACCGTTACAGGCAGTGAAAAGGATGGCGATGAATAATAAAAATGTTTTCATTTAATATGATAAAGGTACGGTGCAACCATCACCAACCGAAAAAACAGGATACTTTTTACACCGGATGGCTGCCCGTTCAATGACTGGAAACCAGTTTCAATCCTGCAATTGAAGCAATCAGCGTAACTATAAAAAACAATCGCCAGAAATCTGCCGGTTCTTTGAAGAAAATAATACCGATGATAACTGTGCCAACGGCTCCAATCCCTGTCCATACCGCATAAGCCGTACCCATCGGTAAACTTTGTGTGGCTTTATATAACAGGTACATACTTACCGACAGGCTGATAAAAAAACCAAACATCCAGAGAATGGCGGTGGTGCCGGTGGTAGATTTCGCTTTGCCGAGGCAGGTGGTAAAACCTACTTCAAACAAACCGGCAATGATGAGAATAATCCAGTTCATGATGCAGTTGTTTGAAATACTCAAATATACTATTCTGCGGGGTATTTAATATATTCCAACCAACACTAGGGGTGCAGAGAAAAGAGGTTTATTTCCATACCAATACAATCATTCCTATAAAGATTAATCCACCGCCAACCAATACTTTAGGGGTTGCGGGTTCTTTCAGGAGAATAAAAGATAGAACCAGCGTAATCACAATACTGGCTTTGTCAATTGCCGCTACATACGATACCAGGCCATCTTTCATAGCCCGGTAATAAAATAACCAGCTGAGTGTTGTAGTAATGCCGGAGACAACAAGCAATAAAGTTTGTTTACCGGTTAATAAAGGCAATTCTTTGTACCTGGCGCCTACAATGTTAATAACGGTTATGATAAAAAAAATAGTGGTGGTTCTGATACCCAGTCCCAGATCGGGATTAATATTCTGTAACCCATATTTGGCTAATACAGACGTAAGGCCTGCAAAGATCATGGAGAGAATGGCATAGAGTATCCAGGTTTCCATTGGGTATATCGTTTACTGATATAGAAAGGTACTATTTAGTTTTCAGACAATGTGCGGATAAACGTATCCATCAATTGCCTTATACCCGATAAAGTGGCTTCATCGGTTATTTGGCCTGCAGCACTGATTTTTGTTTTGGGAGCAGAGATAAGTAATGATGCGCTGATTTTTGCCCCAATGGTAGACATGAGTAAAGCCAGAGCCTCATGTGCTTTCTGGCCCGATGAGGAAGCCGTTATTAATGCCACAGGTTTATCAGTAAACAGGATGGTTGATACTGTCCATTCAATGGCATTTTTTAAACTCCCGGGCAAACTATAAATATATTCTGGTGTGCAGATCAGCACCCCATCTGCCTCCAGTATCTGTTTGCGAAAATCCGCAACAGTTGCTGGCCCGTTACCTGTATCCAGATCGGGATTAAAATGGGGTAACTGGTCTATCCCCGTATAAAGGGTAATAGCAACCTCCCCGCTATACATTGCGGCAATGGCAGTAAGAATATGCACGTTAACAGAATCTGCCCTTGTACTTCCGGAGATGGCCAATATTTTTTTTCTGCTGCCCATATCAAACAAGGTTATTCAGTTTTGCATATTGCAGAAGCATGATGGTCTTCCCGTCTTTTATCTCCCCACTATCCATCATCTGCATGGCCCGGGCAAATGGTATTTCCAATACTTCTATGTCTTCCTGTTCCTGTTCAATACCGCCCCCCTCATGCACTTTCATTGATTTTGTATAGGCCGCAGCAAAAAAATACAGGATCTCGGTTACAGAACCGGGCGACATATAGGCTTCAAATATTTTTTTTACATCTTTTACCAGGTAACCGGTCTCTTCTTCTGTTTCGCGTTTGATACAGTCCTCTGCATTGTCTTTATCCAGTAAACCTGCACAGGCTTCAATCAACATGCCGGAAGGGTTTCCATTAATAAAACTTGGTAAGCGGAACTGGCGGGTTAGGATAACCGTTTTATTTTCCTGGTTGTAAAGTAAAATGGTCGCGCCGTTACCCCGGTCGTAAACTTCACGGATATGTGTATGGTGTGTGCCATTTTGTTTGGTGAACGTGTAAGTTATTTTCTTGAGGGTATACCAGTTTGCTGAAAGGATCTCCGTTTCTAATATGTATACATTCTCGGGCATGGTATGTAATCGTATATTTTCATTGTAAAATAAAGAAAAGGGAACTCATACACCAAAATCAATTTTTTCTTTGGTGGGCTTTTTCCTGTTGGATTGAAACATCAGGTCCCAGCAGGAAAAAAATGAACTGTAATTGGAGTCTGTTTCAAACCGAAGGTTGGAATGATGGATGCGGTGCATTCGGGGCGTAACAAAAAGAAAACGGAAAAAAGTATCTTTTTTTTCCGAAATGGATATATTGGAATGATGGAAAATAACCATGGGAACATATAAAAAACTGTACAGGATAACCGGGAAAACAGCTATGCCCAGTAAACAAAATACGATCAGTTTAAACACATAAGATAATATCAGTTCACCCGCATGAAAACGAAATGCAGTCGTGGTATTCATCCCTGTGTCTGTATGATGGAATTTATGAAAATACCAGAAAGCCGGAACCAGGTGATTGATGCGGTGCCACCAGTACATAAACATGTCAATACAAATAAATTCTATGCCAATAAGGACAGCAGGGTATATTTTACATTGATAGAATAAACCCATCTCATTTTTATTAACATATTCCAATAGTACCTGAAAATAATAACCTGCTGTAAAAGCCAACCCGAAATTGAGTATGCCGAAGAGTATATTTTTTATATCATGCCTGATATTTGTTAATTCTTTTCGCGCGGGTAGGATATGCTCTGCCAGGTAGAGAAGTATAAAGGATATACCTATGGAATAAGGTTGTAGTATTTTAATTTCATCCACTACCATGGCATACATGAAATTTATTTATCCTTATTAAGCCAGCTAACGTTTTGAACAGGGGTGTTTGGCTGACCAATGATGTCTTTATAAAGATCGGGCCGCCTGGCTGCAAGGTACCTGTAGCCGCCAGCGAGCGATAGTTTTTCCTGGGTTAGGGTTGCGGTAATGATATCATCACCCAGTGTCCTGCATTCGGCTATGATATCCCCAAATGGATCGAGGATCATCGAACAGCCATTTTTCAACTGGTCATCGTCCATACCAATCGGGTTTGAAAAAACAACATATATTCCATTGTCATAAGCCCGCGACGGAAGCCATTTCATTAACCAATCCCTTCCTTTCATCCCGTCAAATTCCAAACGTAAGGAAGTGGGATCGGTCTCCCGGTTTTTCCAGAGTTCGGGGTCTACAAAACCGGCACCGGGACGGGTAGAAGGTGTGCACATGGTTACATGCGGCATAAAAATAATATCTGCTCCCAAAAGAACGGTGGCCCTTACATTTTCAATGATATTATTATCGTAACAAATCAATATACCGCATGTCCATCCATATAATTCAAAAACACAATACTGGTCTCCGGCAGTTAAATAAGGATTGATAAAAGGGTGCAGTTTCCTATACCTGGCAACAAGCCCGTTTTTATCAACACATACATAAGCCTTGTATAAATTATCGTTGGCATCTTTTTCGAACAGCCCAGCTAATACAGTAATATCGTATTCCCGGGCTGTTTCACTAAGGCTCCTGATACTTTCTCCTTCCGGTATCAATTCTGCGAGATCGAGCATCTGTTCTTTTGAAAGATGCCTGGCAAAACTGTATCCCGTTATCGAACATTCATGAAATGCAATAACTTTTGATCCCTGGCGTGCAGCTTTTTGGGCAAGATGGTCTATTACCGAAAGGTTATAAGCTTTATCTCCATTCCTGTTTTCAAATTGCGCAGTGGCTATGTTAATTTTCTCCATGCTTTATATATATGACAAGTAAATTAATCGAAATCTGTATGATTACCTTATTTTATCAAAGAATTTATCAGGATTAATTTTAGAGAAAAATGAAAGTACTTTTTTTAATCCTGCTCTTTCTCAGGCAAGAAAACAGGGCCAATCCTATAATGCGTAATAGTATTGATTGGGAAATCAAAAAATAGAAGAATATCTTTATCTAGCCGGTTACTCGTTAATAATATCTAAATAGGTGGGTGTATTATCCGATTTATTTTTCTTTATCCAGAAATTACTTTCCTCGCCATATTCGTTTTTTGGTAGTGGAGCTTTATCTGCTTCAATATCCGGGACTTTCACTTCCGGCTCGAGTATTTTAATGTCTGGGTCGTTCGGAAGCGGGGGCTTTTTATTATAGTCCTCATTTGTTTTTTCAATGGGCTGATCTTCATTTTCACCAGCATTGTGTATGGGGTTGGGGTTATGTTGCATTTTGCTTTAGTTTACGATTAAAAAATTCACCAAAACAAAAATCCCCTTTTTTGCGTAGGGTAGTGTTATACTGAATTGGAAAATAATTACATCATTCACATATTCGGTCATGCAAATGCTAAGACAAAGGTTTTCAACATCGAAACTGGAAGCAATTAATAAAGTATGGGAATACTAACAAGGCAGTTTACGCCAATACTTTTTTCTTATTAGGGGTTTTTAGGTACTTCATTATTTTGCTGTATAATAATTTCTCATCAATAGGCTTCGATATATAATCATTCATGCCAACAGCTTTGCATTTTTCCACATCCAAAGTGGTAACATCTGCGGTAAGTGCAATGATGGGTATTTGCAAATGCATAGTTTGCCGGATATATCTGGATGCATCAATGCCATTCATTTCCGGCATATGTAAATCCATTAAAATGATGTCATATTCATTTTTCTGCACCATATCAATGGCTTCTTTTCCATTGAAGGCAATATCCAGGTCAAAGCCAAAATCAGCAATAATTATTTTTATTAAAAGTTGGTTCAGTGCTACGTCTTCTACTACCAGTACTTTTATTTTTTTGGGTACTTTTTTTTCAAGATTTTTTTTTAATTTAATATCTTTTATTGGTTCCGTTACAATAACTGCTTTTCCGAAAGCCAGTGTAAAACAAAATGTTGATCCTTTACCTATTTCGCTGGTAACAGTAATGGTTCCACTTTGGAGTTCTATCAGTTGCTTTGTAATAGCCAGGCCGAGGCCCGTTCCACCAAAAGAACTACTGGTTTCTTTGGTTGCCTGTTCGAAATTATTAAAGATTTGGCCAAGCTTATCTTTATGAATGCCGATACCTGTATCAGTTAACGTAAATTCAATTTTTATTTTAGCTGTGTCCTCCTCAAGCCTGCGAACCTCCATTGTTATGCTGCCTTCTTTAGTAAACTTAACTGCATTGCTGAGCAGGTTTAAAATAATTTGCCGCAAGCGCATGGGATCACCTATGATCTGCGTTGGGATTGTAACATCATAGTGGTGGATAAGTGCCAGGTTTTTTTCTTTTATTTTAGGTTCAAACAACTGGAGAATGGCAGATAGGGAAGTAGATAAATTAAATGGTGTCTGCTCAAATGTCATCTTTCCGGCATCTACTTTGGCTAGGTCGAGGATATCATTAATTAATATGATCAATGCATCTCCCGACACTTTAATGGCATTGATATATTCTTGTTGCGTCTGGTCTAATTTTGTTTTTAATACTACATTCGTAAATCCGATAATGGCATTCATGGGCGTGCGTATTTCGTGGCTCATATTGGCCAGGAACTGTTGCTTTGCCCTTACGGCATCTTCGGCTATAAGTGTTTTTTGTTCTGCATTCACTTTAGCCTGGATTAATATTTCGTTTCTAGTAATTTCACTGGTTACTTCATAACCAATAACAGTTACGCCTGAAATGGTCAGGTCTGCTTCCAGGTAGGGCTGGTATACGAAATTAAAATACACATCTTCCTTTATTCCATTGCGCATTAATGGAATAAGTAACTCATTACCCTGATGTGAGATGCCAGTTGTGAAAACGTTATTCAGTAATCCGGGAAGGGGTCCTGTTTTTAGTTCAGGTAAAACCTCTGTTAACGGTTTCCCCTCAATGAACTCGCCTTTGCCCCATATTTTTTTCACGCTGCTATTGGCGAGGGTAATAACCATCTTTTTTCCTTTAAGTATAACAAAAGCAAATGGAGAATCCATCAACATTCTATTGTACCGCTGGTTACTCTCTTCAATCAGTGTCATCGCTTTTTTCCTGGCTTCAAGTGTTATATCAAATTCTTTTTTTTCTTTCTCTTGCAAATCACTTGCTAATTTCTTTACTTTGGTAATATCTGCTATGGTGAGCACAATTAATTCTTCATTCTCACTTGACAGAATAATGCGATGGGCATTTAATAACATTGTTTTTTTACCAATTGTGGGGAAGGTATGTTCCACTTCAAAATCTTGAAAGTGGTTATTTTTTGGAACGATATCTTCCAGCAATTCACGCAGAAGGGGTATGTTCCATTGATTATTGCCTAATTTATATAATGAAACCCCAATACATTCTTCTTGCGTTACATGAAAAACCTTGCAAAAAGATGCATTGGCAGTTTTGATGCGGATATCCTTATCCAGGATGAGCATGGGCTCGTGAATGGTTGATAAGATTGCCTCATAGTATGTATATAATTCTTCTACCTGTTGTATACGGGCATGTAATTCCTGGTTGGTGGTTATCAGTTCCTCATTGGTAGATTCCACTTCTTCCTTTGATGTTTCCAGTTCTTCGTTCAGGCTCTGCAGTTCTTCATTGCTTGATAAGATTTCTTCATTCGCACTCTGCAATTCTTCATTGGCCGCATCCTGGTCCTGAATAATGGATGCCATATCCTGCCGTGCGGCAGCAATCTCTTCTTCCAATTTCTTTATCCTCCGGTCTTTTACCAATGAATAGTTTTTTCCTCCTTTATCAGGTACATCCATTATTTCCATTTGCTGCTGTCCGGTGAAAACTATAAGCAGCAGTGGCTCTTCCCCTTCAATATTAAGTGGGGCAACTTCTAAATTTACCAGGCGTAGGGCAAGCCCTGCTGCAGCACGGTTCAGTTCTATGCCTGTTTTGCGTACCGGTTGTTTTGTTTTTATGGCCGTATGAATGGCATTTCGCAGCTCAAAAGTGATTTCAATATGGACCATTTTCAGGATATTGAAACTGGCTTTGCCTGGTGATTGCTGCAGGTATAATGAGGTAGGCCCCCTGAATTGAAGAATGTCAAGGTCGTAATTGATAACTACACTGGCTGGCACATATTGCAACAGCAAAACCGAATCAAAAGTGTTACCGAGATTGCCATTAATGGGGGCAGCCTGCTTTTTGTCTATGTAAGGTAAAGAGTTGGGTTTAGCAACGAATTGTTTGCTACGCTTAGTATCTGGCAGTTTTGTAATATTTGTATTTATTTCTGGTATTTTGTGTATACCTGCCGTATTTTTTCTCGTATATATTTTATATTTTTTATTGATAGATGGGGTAAAGAATTTTAAGGATGTGCCGATAGTTTCAGATTTGCCAAGCATGAGGCAGCCACGCTCAATTAAAGCATAATGAAAAATGGCTATGGCCCTTTTCTGTGCAGCGGTATCCAGGTAAATCAGGAGGTTGCGGCAACTGATAAGATCCATTCGTGAAAATGGGGGGTCGCGCAGGATATTGTGCTGAGCAAAAATGCAAATATCGCGCAATGATTTTGCGATCCGGTATTTGTCTTTTATTTTTGTAAAGAAACGCTGTAATCTTTTTTGTGAAACATTTTTAAGCTGGTGAATTGAGTATTTGCCATTCCGGGCCTCATTAATGGCTTCTCCACTCAGGTCCGACGCAAATATCTGTATGGGTATATCGATAGTGGCATTGTCCTGTAATTCGAGCAAAATCATTGCAATGGAATATACTTCTTCACCTGTAGCACAGGCCGCTACCCATATCCGAAGCGGTTCATCGGGGAGCTTATTTTTTAACAGGCGCGGTAATATCGTTTTTTTTAATAATTCAAAAGCCTCGTTATCCCTGAAGAATTCGGTTACATTAATCAGTAAATCCTGGTAAAGCAAATCCACTTCAATATTTTTTTTCTCCAGGAAATCTGAATATTGCTTTAAAGAAGTTATTTTATGTATCACCATCCTGCGAAACATACGGCGCTTGATAGTGTTCATTTTATAGTGACTGAAATCTACATTTTTCTTTTTCAGTAATAACTGGAGGATCAGTTTTAAGTTTGGGTCATCATTGTCAATTTCATCTTCCAGGGTCCGGGTAACAAATTTTTTCTTAACGAGTGGGTGTTTACTCATCCAGTTTATTTTCTCAGCAATTTCCTTTGGCGATAAAATAAAATCCACCACACCTTCTGCAATCGCAGAATCAGGCATGCTGCTGAATTTAGCAGAATCATCCTGTGCAAAAGTAATTCCCCCTGCCGCTTTTATTTCTTTTAATCCCTGTGTGCCGTCTGTGGCGCTGCCAGACAAAACAATACCTATCACATCTTCCTTATGTGTTTCGGCTAAAGAAGAAAAAAGTACATCAATGTAAAGGCTGCTTGATTTACCGGTGGGGCGGGGTAGTAATTTAATATGGCCATCGGTAACCTTAATTACTTTATTGTAAGGGATCACATACACATTGTCTGGTTCCATCTTATCCATGTCTTCTACATCCTGTACTTTCATTTTAGTCGTCTTGGCTAAAAGGGAACTAAGGATACTTTTGTGATCGGGACTTAGGTGTTGCACATAAATATATGCCATGCCTGTATTTGGTGAAAGATTTTGTAAAAGCTGGGTGATGGCTTCCAAACCGCCTGCCGATGCACCAATAGCCACTACCGTAAATGCATTTGCTGCTTTTGGCGTTTTGGAAATACTGAGCGGCTGCCGTTTTATTTTTGCGGCAGGTACTTTTTGTTTGAGTCCTTTATTTTCTTTGGGAGACAATTTTACAGGTATTGCCTTTTTGGAAACAGGTTTTTTATTAACAGGTGTAGAGTTAACTTTCATTGTCACAGGCATTTTGAACTAAAAAGAACCTAGTGGGGCTTTGGTTTACCCATTTCGGTGAATTATAAAATCTGAAGGTAGCTGTTTATAAAGCCTGTATGTTATGCTACAAAATGCCGTAAGCTGGTTAAATATAAAGCTAATTGCAACTTGAAATTGCCTGCCTATGGGCAGATAATCAAGCAGAATATGTCAAATTACATGTTGTTTCGTGTAAAACCTAATATAAAGCTAATAAAACACCCTATTGTGTAATTGGTAGAAATGTGCTTTGCACCGATTGGTTAAAAGGGCTATAAACAACTTATATCACTTTATTTTCCCTCGGGCAACAAAACCAATCTTGCCATATTTTTCTCATCAAAATACAGATTAGCCAGTATTTGGGTTCGGGCAACGGTTAATTGTTTTACTTTTTGCGGGGCCTCTAAAATTTTTAATGGATCAGCATTTCTGAAGAACTGTTGTTCTAAACGGTAGCGCCAGTAGCTGTTTTCTTTTACATCATTTTCAAGGGCACGGGTTTGTTCGGCCATTACTTTATCTATGTTTACCTGTGCAATGCCATTGGCTTTTGTATTTTTAATTTCTTCCATTACCAGTGCTACCAGTTTGTCTACATTCTCCGGGGCGCAACCAAACTGTATACTGATACTGTAATTGCTTACCGGTTCACGGTTAATGCCGCCATTTACACCCACACCATATACGCCACCTGCATCTTCCCGCAATACTTCACGCAGCTTAATGCCCATGGCTTTACAAAGCTGTCCCAGTTGCAGTTCATCCATTTCATTATACGTGGTGTTGCCGGTAAAGAACAGGCGAACACTGGCTTTGTTTTCTTTGCCTTTGTGAAAAGTTTTATTGATCTGTCCGGCAGGGTAGCGGATGCCCACATCTTTCCAGCTGTCTTTTTGTATAGTGCCGGGTAATGACGCTACATATTTTTCTATCAATGGCTTAATGCTATCCGTACTAAAATTTCCTACGAAGGTGAAGAGGAACTGCCCGGCATTGGCAAACCTTTCTTTGTAAATGGCTATCGACCTGTCAATATCCATTCGCTTCAGATCGGCAAAGCTGAAAGGTTTACGGCGAAAATGATAATTGCCCATAATATAACTAACCGAATCGCCAAATACAGAACCGGGGTCTTTATCCTTGTTCTCTAACTGCGCTTTGATCTGTTGCTGTAACACGTTAAACATATCGGCATCTTTGCGTGTGGCCACGAAACTTCCATGCAACAATTGAAAAGCTGTTTCGAGATCTTTAATGGTACTGCTGCCATTCAATCCCTGCATATATGCGGCGACGGAGGAAGCTACATAACAATTTTTGCCGGTGAGTGCTTTTTGCAGGCTTTGCATATCTAAATTACCCATACCACCTACCGCTACGATGGCAGCAGCATTGGTGACATTTACATAATCACTATCACCATACAAAGAACTGCCGCCCCAACTGATGGCGGAGAACTGGATATCATCATTTTTAAATGTAGTGGGTTTTAAAACCACATGTGCGCCATTGGATAGCACCCATTCTGTCGTACCGATCGCGTCGTATTTTTTTTCACTGATCACTTTTCCCGCAATGGGGTTTACGGGTAGTATTGGCCCGGCAATTACTTTATCTGTATATTTTTTCAGCTTAGCCATCGGCTTATTCAACATGGCCAATACCGCGGCCTGGGTAAGCAGATTATTTTTTTCTTTGTCGGGTGCCGTAATTACTACTGAACGGTCGGTGGGCTTTATCCATTTCGCAATGAGGCTGTTCACTTCCTGTAAAGTAATGGCAGGCAGTATTTTTTGGTAGAACCCATATTCAAATTCAATACCTGGAATGGCCTCACCTTTTAAATAATTTTGTACCAGTTCCTGTAATAGTTCAGCCGATTTGGTTTTATCCCTTTCATTATACGTATTCTCTACCCGTGACATAATATTTTTTATGGCCCGGTCCAGTTCGCTTTGTACAAAGCCGTATTGTTTTACCCTTTCATTTTCTGTAAGCAAAGTTTGTATGGAAGCTGAGATATCTTTTCCAGTTTTGGCCACCGCGAGCAGGGTAAATGCATCTTTATCGCCAATAAAACCACCAAAACTACTATTGCCAAAGAGGAAGGGAGCATCGGGTTTTTGGGCAATTTCATCCAGACGGCTACTCATCATCTGGTTAAATAATTCGTTAATAATGTCTGCCCTGAACTGTGTTTCTGTTTTAACGGGGGCTGACTGCGGTAATGTGTAATATATCTGCACTACATTGTAAGGTTGTTCTGCATCGGTTAAAATAGCCGTGCGTGTTTCTGTATGTGAGGGTATGCTGAATTTAATTCTTGGTTTGGGGTTAATAGCAGCCGGTATGTTTTCAAAATGTTCTTTGATCATTTTTTCGGTCTCTGCAATATCCACATCACCTACAATAATCACGGCCTGCAAATCTGGCCGGTACCAATCTTTATAGAATGATGTGAGCATATTATAATGTGCCGTATCAATGTTGGCCTTGGTGCCAATGGGCAAACGTTTGGCATACTGCGACCCTTTTAACAATACAGGAAAATATTTATCGCGCAGCCTTGCATCTGCACCGCGGCCCAACCTCCATTCTTCCACAATTACACCGCGTTCTTTATCAATTTCGGATTTTTCAAAACTTACACCATGCGCCCAATCTTCCAATATCTGTATGGCCTGTTTATATACTGCTGGACTATCTGTTGGAACCTGTAATTCGTAAATGGTTTCATCAAAACTGGTAGAGGCATTCAGGTCGGCACCAAAATTCACCCCGCTTTTTTCTAAAAAATTAACCAGTTCATTTTTCTTAAAATGTTTTGTTCCGTTAAAGGACATGTGCTCCACAAAATGTGCTAATCCAACCTGTTTATCAGTTTCAAGAATAGAGCCGGCATTGACCACTAACCTTAATTCGGCCCTGTTTTTCGGTTCCTGGTTCTTACGGATATAATAGGTAAGCCCATTACGAAGCTTGCCGATTTTTATAGTAGGATTAACAGGTAATAATTTTTCATTTTTTTGCGCAGCAAGTTGCAGGCAAGTACAAATGAAAAGGACTAACAGGGTTCGGATATGGATCATAGGTAAAAATTGTATTACGAATTTAGGGGAAGTGATGGGAGGAATTTATAAATAAATGATAAAAGCCTTAGTACCCCTCCGTCACTTCGTGACACCTCCCCTGGGAGGGGAGTATGGGGCTGATGATTGTACGATTGTGGTTAGTATTACAAAATATCAATGTCTTTTAGAAAGGCTTCTCCCCCTCTCAGGGGAGATACAGAGGGGGTTACCCAGGTTACATATTAAATCCCAAATTCCTTATCAACTCCTCCGGCAATTTTGGTAGTTTCCGCCTTTCAATCAAGTAGGTAGATAACCCCGAAATATCCCGGTATACATAATGTTTACCCAGTGCCCCTTCCAGGTAACCGGCACCGGATGTATTGCCGGTTCCCACCCGCATACCAATCATGCGGCGGACCATGACCAGGTGTTTGTGCCGCCAGTTACTCATCAGGTGGTCTATCTCTATTAATGAATCAAGAATCTGATAAGATGTTTGAAATACCGGAAAATCGCGATAGAGCATAATGAATAAAGCCGCACGTAATGCAGCTGGAGAGAAATTGCTGCGTAAACTTTCTAATTGTTCGGGTGTATAGCCCGTAAGTGGTTTTTCAAAAAAGACATAATCAAAATCATGAATTTTTTTTTGCTCCCTTTCGGTTAACCCCGTTTGGTAAATATGCCTGTAATCATCCCAAAATGGATGATGCGTAACTGATGGAGGTGCGGCCGGTTGGTATTGCTTCCAATAATCACCTGTAAAAAAAGGCATCCGTTCCAACCATCCATTTACCAATTGCAAAAGATTTTTTTGTTCCTCTGTTTCCGTAATATGGGAATAATCCTCTTTGGTAAAACCACCTTCATTAGTTCGTTTGTAGTACTCTTTCTGGTGGCGTTTGTCTATCTCTAACCCTAACCTTGCTTCAATCAACCTAAACTGCTTGCTTTGAAAGCCTGAAGATGGGGTGAGTAAATTCCTGAATTCTAAAAAATCCAATGGGGTCATCGTATCTAAAATATGCACCTGCTGGTTCAGCAATTGCATGATGCTGATTACCCGGCGAAGGCGGTGGCGTACGAGGTTCAGGTCCTCAGAATTATCATTGATGTTCTCCTGGGCGAATATTTTCATGGCATAATCCAATTCAAATAATATCTGTTTAAACCATAATTCATAGGCCTGGTGAATGACTATAAAAAGCATCTCATCATGCGCAGGCTGATTGCCTTTTTCAAAACTTACCGGGTGCTGGGCTTCAAGAACTTTTTCCAGTTGTAAGTAGCTGCCGTAATACATGGGTTGTTTTTCCATAGAATGCATCGTTGATCTTGCAAAGAAAAGGTTTGTTTCTGTCAACGCAGCAATGGGGAATAAATGTGTTTGTTTTACACAATAATTTCAATAATTTTAGAACCTAAACCGATTGCGATGCGTTATAAAAATTGCTTGTCCCTGTTTTTCCTGTTCTCAGCTTTTATTTCCTGTAAGAATGGAAATAATGCAATAACAACTTCTGACACCGCTCAAACAGATGGCCACCCTTCCTGGATCATGCAGGGTAATATCTATGAAGTAAATGTGCGCCAATATACCCCAGAAGGCACATTTCAGGCATTTGCCAAACACCTTGACCGTTTAAAAGAGATGGGCGTACAAACCTTATGGTTTATGCCTGTTAACCCCATCAGTAAAACAGAAAGAAAGGGTACATTAGGTAGTTATTATGCCATCTCGGATTAT
>JANXUL010000013.1 GCA_025356235.1 Bacteroidota bacterium | reverse complement strand
ATTTTTCTTTGCGGCTTTGCTCCTTTGCGACTTTGCGTGAAACTTTCTTAGTTCAAAAGCCTGATCACAGACTCACAGACAATAAAAAGTCTTCGACTAAAATAGTTCCTTCAATAGTCAAAACTCCGGGTTCAATATTTCTCAGAGTTTAATATTTACCCCAAGCATATAATTCGTTCCTGCCATAGGGTAGTAGGCGTTGTCTGTATATGGGCTCCCTCCTGAAACATAACTGTACGTATAACCATTCGGTTCATATTTCTTATTGAACACATTATTGATCTGCCCAATAATATGCCATTCAGAAAATATAAGTTTCTTAAGGGTCAATGCAGCCCTGATATCCTGAACAAAATATGCTTTTAATGAACGGCTATCCAATTGACTGTTGTCCATATATTGTTTGCCTACATACTTGCTTAATAAACTAAACTCAACATTTTGCACAGGCAGGATATTGATGGTGGCGCCCGCAATTACTGCAGGTGAAAAAGAGATATTTGTATTCTTGCGAAGTACAGCATCCTGGCTGCCTGTATCATAATTATCAATATACTCAGTAAAAGAACTTACTTTATTACGACTGATGGTTAAGTTGCCCGTAACATTGATGTATTTATTTAAAACAGCGCCTCCCTGTAATTCAATACCCAAACGGTAACTATGCGGGATATTGATTCGTGTATAAGATCCAACATCATTTATCTGTCCGGTTAACACCAGTTGATTGAAATAATACATGTAATAAATATTCGCGCCAAAATGATAGTTGCTGTTCTTTTTCTCAAAGCCGAGTTCTATATCATGCATGGTTTCCGATATGGGTTGTTTATTCAGGCTTGCCTGAAAATCATCCCGGTTAGGTTCTTTCTGCCCAAGCGCATAACTAAAATAGGCCTGCAATCCATTGTTGCTGTAAGTAATACCCGCTTTGGGATTTACGAAATCAAAGCGCCTGTCCACATTTAGTGTTGGGGTTCCTTCAAAGCCGGTCATAGTATGACTTACATGGCGATATTGCAGATCAGCAAAGCTTGACCAGTTAGCGTTCAGGCGGTGCTGCCATTTAACATACAGGTTGGCATCTTTTTTTACTGCAGGGTAATCGTAATAACGATACCCGGCAGGAACGCTGCCTGTTTTTATCCAGGGGATTGTACCATAATGTTTGCCATCGTATTTAGTCCAGCCTGTGCCAAAGGTCAACTCATCGGCCAGGTCTTTAAATTGAAGTGATGCGGTTTGCCCGTAATAAAAATTATCAAGCCATCTGTCACGAACCAAGTCAGATTTACTGGCAGCACCTGCATTCGGCAATCCATAATTTGTAAAAGATTGATCGGCTTTATATTCTTCATAATAACCTTTGCCTCTTGATAAAAATGCCGCAGTTGTAAACGATAATTTTTGATTGATGGAATGATTGAAGAATAACTGGTAATGTGTTTGTGTATAATTATCCGTCTGATTATCATACGGGGTGCCGGCTTTTTCTGTTCCCGCAGGGTTATCGGTTCGCTTGGTGGTTAACAGGCTTTCCGCAACACCATACCATGCCTGGTAAGTTTTTTCTTTTCCAGAAAAAATATTCAACCGCAGTGAAGATTTTTTATTGATATAAGCAGTGCTGAAATAAAATGATTGTAAGTTACTCTTAGCTCGGTCAATAAATCCATCGCTGCTGATACGGCTTAGTCTTGCATCCACTGTAAAATGACCGTCAATTAAACCGGTTCCTGCCTTCAGCGTATTTTTCCAGGTATTAAATGATCCGAAACTGTTGTTCAGTTCACCATACGCTTTTTCGTTATATTCATTGGTAGCTAAATTAATGGTGGCACCAAATGCCCCGGCACCATTTGAAGAAGTGCCAACGCCGCGCTGCACCTGAATGCTGTTAACTGAAGAAACAAAATCGGGCAGGTCAACAAAATAAGTACCCAGGCTTTCTGCATCATTATAAGGTATACCGTTCAGCGTTACATTAATCCTCGTGGCGTCCGATCCTCTGATGCGCATCGTGGTATAACCCACCCCATTACCAGCATCAGAATTCACTACCACAGAAGGTGTTTGATTTAAGAGGAAGGGAATATCCTGCCCCAGGTTATTTTTGGCAATTTCTTCCTTGCTAAGATTTGTTTTTGCAAACGGAGCTTTCTCCGAAGCCCGAACCGCCTTTACTTCCAATGGCTGTAAGAAAAGCGATGAAGCGGTTAACTGAATAATGAGTTGTGTACCTGCAGTAGCGGTATTTATAAACTGAGTATGTTCAGTAAATCCCAGGCTGCTTACAATAAGTACATACTTTCCAGCACTTGTCTTGCCAAAACTAAAATAACCCTTATCATCAGTAAGGGTTTGACGGTTGCCTAAACTTACGGTTGCCCCTGCAACAGGGGTTTTTGAATTTCTTTCTGTAACTGTGCCTTGTACAAGGCTTTTGCTGGGTTGTGTAAAGGCAATTAAGGTTACTAATGCCAACATCGTTGTTCCCAAAAACTTTTTCATTTTTAATGGTTTAAAAGTTAATAATGGGAACAGGGAATAAGCTAATGGAGAGGGACTAATAAAAAACTGTACACCTTCCCTTCGCAGGAATTACCCTGTTCAGGTTCAACGGGTATTATCTCAGCCTTGGTTGGTGTGTTTCCACACAAACCTCAGCACCCCGAGGAATGATCAATTGCAAAAATAGGTATTCAACAAATCAAACCCAACTGTAACTTTAAACATAGAATATCGTTTCACTGAAAAACACCCCAATGAAGAGAATATTTTTAGCCATGGTATTGGGCTTCGGCTTACTAAATGCCCAGGCCCAAAACGAAAAAAATATTGTTATTGATGCTAACGCGGAAGCACGATCTGTAAGTGGTTTTACGGGTATCGAAGTGTCTGGGTCCATTGATCTTTTTCTTTCACAGGGAACAGAAGAAGGCGTCGCCATCAGTGCGTCTACCGATGAGATAAAACAAAGGATCAAAACAGAAATAAAAGGTACAACCCTGCATATTTATTTTGATGGCAGGGGATTAAACTGGAAAAACTGGGGTAACCACCGGATGAAAGCGTATGTAACCTTCAAGACCCTTAACAAAATTGAAGCTTCGGGTGCCTGTAATGTAAAAGCCATTGAATCGATTAAACAACCGGAACTGAAAATAGAAATGTCGGGCGCCAGCGATTTTACAGGTAATATAACGGTACAAAAACTTAGGATCGATGCTAGCGGCGCATCCAATATCAAAATATCGGGTTCTGCCGGTGAAACCAACATAGATGCCAGCGGTGCCTGCACTATCAGGGCTTATGACTTGAAAACTGATATGTGTAAAACAAATGCTTCCGGCGGGTCGAATGTCCGCATAACCGTCGATAAAGAATTAAATGCACAGGCCAGTGGGGGCAGTACTGTTTTTTTTAAAGGCACAGGGTTGATCAGGGATATCAGTTCCAGTGGCGGCGCTTCGATTAAGCGTAAAACAGAAGACTGATTTCTTCAGGTATTTATAAGATTTTTCATCCTTAGTCACCAGGTTATAAAGAAGGCATAAAAAAAACGGAAAGTGGTAAATCGCCTAGATGATAATCAAATAATATTTGGATACTACCCATCCTGCCCCTACTTTTGCACCCCAATACATCGCGAGGTAGAGCAGCGGTAGCTCGTCGGGCTCATAACCCGAAGGTCGGAGGTTCGATCCCTTCCCTCGCAACCAACTTTTTAGAAGGCCTCTATTGAGGCTTTTCTTATTCCGGCTAGAGGCTACTCTGGATACTGGATGTCAGATCAGGATACAGGATTTCAGGCTACTCGCTTATTGAGTAAAGCCACACCTGCCGCCGGTCTCATTCATCAAACAGATAATAACCGCAGCTACAAACAAAAAAAACTTTTGGATTTCCGGTCTATCGGACTTCTCGATTTATTACTATGAAAGCAGGATTTGTAAACATATTTGGAAGGCCCAACGCAGGGAAAAGCACCTTGCTCAATGCATTAATAGGTGAGAAAATGGCTATTGTATCGCCTAAAGTGCAAACCACCCGTCACCGTATCAAAGCGTTTTTGAATAAGCCAGGCGAGTACCAGATCATCTTTTCCGATACCCCGGGGATTATCGACCCAAAATATAAGCTGCACGAACGGATGATGGACTCGGTTAAAGGCGCTCTCGAAGATGCCGACGTGGCCTTGCTGATCGTTGACGCTAATGAGAATTTACAGGAAGTGGATACCATTTTCCAGGCCCTTCGCTTAAAAGTGCCTTGCCTGGTGGTATTGAATAAAATAGATGAAGCAGCCAATGGTAAGATAGCCCTGGCAGAAGCTTTTTTTGCAGACAAGTCGTACTGCAGACAATTGATCAAAATATCCGCCTTACAAAAAGTACACCTTAATAAACTGTTAGATGCCATTATGGCCCTTCTGCCTGAAGCTGCCCCCTTTTATAATGAGGACGACTTAAGCGATATGCCAACTAAGTTTTTTGTAGGAGAAATCATCCGCGAAAAAATCTACCAGCTTTTTGGCGATGAGATACCTTACCATACTGCTGTAATGGTAAATGAGTTTAAAGAGAAGGAATCGCTGGTGAAAATTCAGGCAGATATTATTGTAAATCGCGAAACCCAAAAATCCATCATTATTGGGGATAAGGGCAA
>JANXUL010000310.1 GCA_025356235.1 Bacteroidota bacterium | reverse complement strand
AAAGTAGCCTGTTTTCTGGCCGTTTTCTACATCTACTATAAATTTCAAACCATTTTCCATAATAGGGATATTCGTATCAAATGGTTCCGATAAAAAACCTTTATGCTGTGCCAATCCTTCCAGTTCCCTTACCGGTACATCATTGCGTTCATAAATACCTTTTGGGGAAAAGATGGCTTGCAATGCTTTTACAATTGCAGGTTTCCATTTATCTATGCCAAGCGATAAAGTCTGTATTACAAAATAATCATTGAACTTATCAATCACAAGTGCAGGCAGCTGATCGGCTTCACCAAAAACCAGGCGGCAATTTTCGGTATAACCGATTTTTTGCCGGTATTGCCAGGCCTGTAATATGCGGGTATGAAAAAAAGCATCATCGATGGTTTCCGGTTTCCGGGTAAGCAGGCGAATGATTATCTGTGATTTTGGGTTGATATATCCCCTCCCTGCAAACTTGTCCTCCCCATAATACACATCTACAATATCCCCTGCCTCAACAGGCCCGGTAATATGATCCACTTCATTTCCATAGATCCATGGGTGGCCATTGGCAATTCGGGGGGCTATCTTCTTTCGGAGGTACACTTTGGTCATCCGGCAAAGATAACTTCCAGCTTGGAGTTTGGTGTTGGGTTCAGAAATCAATTACAAGCCCCAAACTTGCCTTTCTACCTGCCAATTTTACCCTTTTCTTTGCCTCGGCAAAATTTTTGACAGTATAGCCGCACTACGAATAACAACTATAAAATAGAAAGAAATGACTGAAAACGCCGAAAATATGGATACTACAAATGGATTTGATATAAATACTGACGAAAATGCAGCCGGAACCTCGCATTTGAATGAACCATTGACCGAAGAGAGTGAGATGGAGAAAATTGAGGCAGAATTAAAGGAACAAAAAGACAAATACCTCCGTTTAATGGCTGAATTCGACAATTTCAGGCGCAGAACTGCCAAAGAAAGGCTGGAACTGATACAAACGGCTGGAAAAGATGTAATCGTTTCTCTGCTGGATGTGCTGGATGATTGCGACAGGGCCGAAAAACAGTTGCAAACTTCAGATGATATTGCATTACAAAAAGAAGGTATTCAATTAGTATTTAATAAGCTGCGCAGCACTATGCAGCAAAAAGGGGTAAAGGCCATGGAGAGTATCCAAACCGATTTTGATGTGGAGAAACATGAAGCCATTACCGAAATACCTGCACCGTCAGATAATCTTAAAGGCAAAGTGCTGGATGAAGTTGTAAAAGGCTATTACCTGAATGATAAACTCATTCGTTTTGCAAAAGTGGTAGTAGGTAAATAGGTTTAAAAGAATCAGAATACAAAATTTGGCAGTACTGCTATCATAAATAACTACAGACTTTGGTCTGTAGACAATGGACCTTACATGGCTACTAAAAGAGATTTTTACGAAATACTGGGGGTTAGTAAATCTGCATCTGCGGATGAAATAAAGAAAGCATACCGTAAGGTGGCCATGCAGTTTCATCCAGACCGTAACCCGGGTGATAAAGATGCAGAAGAAAAGTTTAAAGAAGCCGCCGAAGCTTATGAAATATTAAGCGATGCTGACAAAAAAGCAAAGTATGACCGTTATGGCCATGCAGCATTTGGTCCGGGAACTTCCGGGGGTTATGGTGGTGGTATGAATACGGATGATATTTTTAGTCAGTTCGGTGATATTTTTGGTGATGATATGTTTGGTAATTTCTTTGGAGGTGGTGGACGCCGTGGGGGTGGTGGTACCAGCAGGCCAAGAGGCCAGCGCGGCAGCAACCTGCGCATCAAACTCAAATTAACATATGAAGAGATAGCTAAGGGAGTGAACAAAAACGTTAAAGTAAAAAAACATGTGCTTTGCACTACCTGTGGAGGTAGCGGTGCAAAAGATAAAGGCAGCGTACAAACCTGCTCAGGTTGTAATGGTAGCGGACAGGTTAGACGGGTTACGAATACTTTTTTAGGACAAATGCAAACCGTAACTACTTGTCCTACCTGTAATGGTGAAGGCACAACGGTTACCGCCAAATGCGGTGGCTGCAGGGGTGAGGGCAGGGTGTACGGTGAAGAAACCATCAGTATAGACATACCGGCTGGTGTACAGGAAGGTATGCAGTTAAGTATGAGTGGCAAAGGTAATGCCGGTGAACGCGGCGGTGCGCAGGGCGACCTCATTATTCAAATAGAGGAAGAGGCCCATGAGGAATTACACAGGGATGGATTGAATGTTGCGTATGATTTGCATATCTCTATTCCCGATGCGGCATTTGGCACACAGGTAGAAGTTCCTACGATTGATGGGCGTGCTAAAATAAAAATCCCCGCGGGTACACAAAGCGGTAAAATATTCCGGTTAAAAGGAAAGGGTTTCCCTGAAGTGCAGGGTTATGCAAAAGGCGATCAGTTGATACAGGTAAACGTATGGACACCTCAACACATGACTGCGGAAGAAAAGGAAATACTGGAGAAGCTGAATAAAAGCGAAAACTTTAAACCCCAACCCAATAAAGGCGATAAGAGCTTTTTCGACAGGGTGAGGGAAGCATTTAACTAATTAAAAAATAAAAAGTCAAAAGAAGACTTTTTCGATTTTTTACTTGTCATTCTTTTTTTTCTTTTTCACCGGCTTATATACTTTAATGGCTTTCTCTATCAATGCCATGAATTCTTTTTGGTGAAAATTAATAGGATTTATAGAAGTTTTAGCTAGGGTAAGTACATCTTCCAGTGAATAATTTTTAATGTAAGCAGATTGTTTCAACAGTAATCCAAACATGGCAACGGTGGCGGCAAACCGATAACCCGAATCGGCTACTTCCAGGTTTTCTGGCTGATAGAAAGCAGTAAAATTCTGTTTGATTGCATTATTTGTTGCAGGTATTTTATATTGTAAAAGGATATTGGCAAAAGGCTTTTTCCTGAGTAAAGAATCATTTCTATTTGGCACTATTTCAAAAATAGCCATCATAGAATGGCCGCTGCCTATCTCGCCCCCTTCTAATTCACTCGTACTGTCTTCTATGGCGTTCTTTTTATTATCAAACCCGATCAAACGATATTGTTTAACTGCTTTGTCATCGAAACTGATTTTTAAATAAGCATTGTTGGCAACAGCATACAATGTCTGTGTAAATTCGGTGACCAATACTTTCTGGGCTTCCTGTAAATTATCTATATAGGCAAAATTACCATTACCTTTTTTTGAGAGGGTTTCCAGTTTACTGTCTTTGTAATTACCCATGCCTACACCCAAACAGGTGAGATAGATGCCTGTTTGCCTGAAGCCTATAATCATATCTTCCAATTCTTTCTCCGAGGTTTGGCCGATATTAAAATCGCCATCGGTGGCCAATATAACCCGGTTATTTCCCGATGGGATAAATGTTTTTTTTGCAAGCGTATACGCGATCCTGATAGCGCCTTCACCAGGGGTATCGCCGCTGGCAATTAATGAATCAATGGCATCTTTTATTTTCTGTTTGTTGTTTCCGCCGGTAGGGGGTAAGGCAATACCCACACCACCGCCATAGGTGACTACGGTAATGGTATCTTTTTCCCGTAAGTTTTCAACCAGTAATTTAAAAGCAGATTGCAATAAGGGTAAGCGGTTAGGCTTATCCATGGAGCCGGATATATCTATTAAGAAAACGAGATTGGAGGCAGGGATGCTGTCAAGATGTAATTTGGGCGCTGCAATATTCAAAAAAAATAAACGGTTATCGGTGTTCCATGGACAGCTGGTGAGTTTAGACCTGCAATTGAATGTATCTGATAAAACCTTATCCTCTGGTTTTGTAAAGTTAAAATAATTCAACATCTCTTCAATGCGAATAGCATCGGTTGGCACAAACATTTCATTGCTGAGAAAACGACGGATATTACTGTACGAGGCTTTGTTGATATTCATGGCAAAACCTGTTTCGGGATATTTATCCGCATCAATAAAAGCATTCTCTACAAGGTTGCTGTAACTCTCGCCGGGCACAGAAAAAGAGTTAGTAACTTCGGCTTTCAGATTAGTAGTGGCAGATGACAACTTTCGGGTATACAGGTGCAACGTGGATGGTAACATCTTCAACCGGAAGGATTGGAATTTTTTATTATCAACAAAAACTTTCAAAACTTCATAACCATCCAATGTGAGGGTAACAGTATCGAAAGGGCTAACAGCAGAAATGCCAAAAGTGCCGCCATTGCCACTGTAAAAAGGGAATTGGCCACGGGAAGAGAGATTGATCCGCACACCTTCCAGCAAACGCCCCCGCTCATCTTTAATTTCACCACGCAGGTAATACTGGCTGTATAAAGGAGTAATGGCAAAGCAAAAAAGAAGGACGCAAATGAGTTTTTTCATCCGGCCAACAGGTATTTGTACCAATATAACGCAGAAAACGAGGAATTAATATAGCTACGGTGCTTATTAGCAGAAATTTAGGCTTCATCATCCAACTGGTACAGTTCGCGGATATTTCTTCCTAGGCCATCATAATCCAACCCATAACCCAATACAAACTTATTGGGAATAGAGAAGCAGCAATAATCAATCGTTACCGGAAAAAGGGTAGCATCGGGCTTATGCAGGAGAACAGCTATTTTAAGTGAGGCAGGGTGTTGGTTGCGTAACTGTGGCAGAAACTCATTCATCGTTTTGCCTGTATCAATAATATCTTCCAGAATTACCACATGCCTGTCGGTGATATCGGTATCCAATCCAATCGCGGTAATCACATGACCGGTTGATTTGGTGCCTTTGTAGGATGCGAGTTTGATAAAACATATCTCGGCTTCAATGCTGAGCTCTTTAAAAAGATCCGAGGCAAACATGAATGAACCATTTAGTACTGCAATGAACAACGGTTTTTTTCCTGCATAATCTGTATGTAATTGAGCTGCCAGTTCCTTTACTTTTTCAAGAATAATTGATTCGGGTAAATAAGGTACAAATGTTTTGTCGTGGACTTTGATAACTGACATGTAATTCGTTTATGATATTTCAATAGATAAAAACTACCTGGGAGATTTTACAGGTTTCGAAACGGGGGTATTTGCTGCATGTAGCATAACTTTTTCACCCGCTGAAATAGCGGCCCCTTTTTTCAGGCTGTTGTATTCGAGTAAACTGTCTAAACGAATGCCTTCCGCCTGGCAAATAGCATGCAGTGTTTCTCCGGTTGCGACGGTATGGAAATCGGTGGAACCTTTTTTTAGTTTTCTTTCAATAAAAATCAATCGGTCCATATCCAATACATCCATTTCTGAAAGGTCATTAAACTCAAGTAATTTACCCAGCGGGATATCATATTGTTCAGCTAAAGATAAGAGGGAGGTTCCCTCTGTTCCATAGATCACTTTTACATGATTGATGCTGAAAATTCCCTGTGGATAAGTAGTCGGTTTTTTAGTTGCGGGTTTGATTGTAATAACAGTTTGCGTTGTTGCTTCCTCTATTTTTTCAGGCTGCTTTGCTACCATAGTTTCTTTTTCAATGGGAGACATATTTTTTATTTCTGGCGGTATTGTATTACTAACCATGGTGTTGGCATTAGTGGCAGGCACATCATTATTTTGTCTTGCCAAAGCCTGTAAACTGTATTGCTGCAGGTTATAATCATTGATTACTTTTAGCAGTTGCTGCGGATAAGTAGGGCTTGTTGCATAACCCGCTTTCTTCAAACCTTTTGCCCAGCCATCATAATCGGTAGGATCCAGCTTAAACAGGAAAGCATAATGTGGCCTGCTTTTTAAAAATTCAGAGTGGTCCATATAAGATTTTTCTACCGATTCATATACCCGGAAACATTCCCCTTTTTCATCATCATCATGGTAAGTTTTGGCACCCATCCACTCTGTTTTACATTTAATGCCAAAATGGTTATTCGACGTTTTAGCCAGGTCACTTTCCCCATATTGGGATTCTAATACTCCTTGAGCCAGTGTGATGGAAGCCGGTACACCCACGCGTAACATTTCTGCAATAGCCAGTTCTTTATAGGTGTCTATATAGGCTTGTGCTTTCTCTTTTTGCGCTTGCACAGTTACGGATATAAAAAGGCAGGAAAATAAAATAATTTTTTTCATTAAGGTCTTTTTTTGATCAACGTAATCCCATCCCTGATCGTTACTAATACCTGTTCTGTTCTCGGATCATTCTTCACATGTTCATTAAAAGCATGTATGGCTTTGGCATTTTTGCCGGTTACCGGTTCCTGCAATACCTCACCATGAAACAAGGTGTTGTCTGCGAGTATAATTCCTTTATCACTCAATCTCGGAACAACTAACTCGTAATAATCAATATAAGCCGTCTTATCCGCATCAATAAACACCAGATCCCAGGTGTAGGATAAAGCCGGTATGATCTCTTTGGCATTCCCGAGGTGCAAATGTATCTGCTTATTCCTTTTGGATTTGCTAAAATTTCCTCTAGAGGTTGCCACATCTTCCTCTCTTAACTCAATCGTATGCAGTTCCCCGTTGTTTCCCAGGCCTTCCGCAAGGCAAATAGCACTGTACCCGGTAAAGGTTCCTATCTCTAAAACGTATGTTGGGTTAAGTATAGTACTGATGAAAGAAAGAAATTTTCCCTGCACATGACCGCTCAGCATATGGGGTTGCGCATGTGTTTCCAGGGTATGCTTATTTACCTGGCTCAGTAATTCATCTTCGGCTGAGGTAAACCGGGCGGCGTAAGCTTCTGCTAAATGGTTGATCAGTTCCATGAGCAAATATAATGGCTATGGGTATTGTAATCGTGCGTTGTGAGACGTGTGTGTTTTAAGTTACTGGCGAAACTCCAAAATCAGTCTTTCAGTGGTTTCGAAATCAACCACAATCCTGTAAAAGTGATTAACCCGTTAATGATCAATAATTCAAGCCCCACTTCGAATGATCCGAAGAGCGTTTTCTGGTATTTGTCTAAAACAAAACAAATCACGGGCGAAGCGATACATACATAAGGAACCCATTTATCCCTTACTGCCCGCTTTACTAAAATGCCAAATGTAAACAAGCCTAATAAAGGGCCATACGTAAATGTGGCCACTTTTAATATCAAGCCAATCATGCTGGGGTCATTGATCCATTTAAACATCATCACAAACACTAAGAAAATACCGGCAAAAGAAAGGTGTACACGTTGCCTCATTTTTTTCTTCTGAACCTCCGTCAGGTCGGCCCTTCGTTGCATGCCGATGATATCAATACAAAAAGTAGAAGTGAGTGCCGTAATGGCACCATCTGCACTTGGAAAAAGTGCGGAGATCAGTGCTATGATAAATATCACAGAAACAAATGGTGGCATATGACCCAGCGCTATAGCAGGAAATAATTTATCGCCTGTAATCGGCATGTTTAATTGTGTAGCATATAAGTATAGCAATCCACCCAGGAAAAGAAAAATAAATATCACAATCATTAATACTACCGACATAGAAATGATATTCTTTTGCGAATCTTTCAGGGTTTTTACAGAGATATTTTTCTGCATCATCTCCTGGTCCATGCCTGTCATGGTAATGGTAATAAAAGCCCCTGCGAGGATTTGTTTTACAAAAAATAATTTACTGTCCGGGTTGGTAAAAAATATTTTGGAATAGCCTTTTTCATGCATGGCCTGCAGGCTGTCGCCTAAGCCGAGGTGTAGGTTGTTAAGTATATAAATCACACAGATCACTAATCCCAATAACATACAGGTTGTTTGCAAGGTATCTGTGTATACGATGGTTTTTACACCACCTTCATACGTGTATAAAAGGATCATCACTAAAATAATCAGTGTTGTGGCCCAGAAGGGGATATGGAAACTGTTAAGGATAGCATCCTGTAAAATATTTACAACAAGGTAAAGCCTGGCAGTAGCCCCCAGTATCCTCGATAAGATAAAAAAGCCGGCACCTGTTTTATAAGAAGTAAAGCCGAGTCGGTTATGCAGATAATTGTAGATGGAAGTAAGGTTTAAGCGGTAATACAAAGGCAATAATACAAAGGCGATTACCAGGTACCCGATCAGGTAGCCCAGGGTGATCTGGAAATAGGCAAACGATTCCTTTGCCACTGCACCCGGCACACTTACAAAAGTTACCCCGCTTAAGGAAGTACCCACCATGCCAAAAGCCACCAGCATCCAGTTACTGCTTTTATTGCCGATGAAGAAAGATTCGTTATTACTGTTTTTTCCTGTGTACCAGGCCACGGCGAGTAATATTAAAAAATAAGCTATGACAAAGGAGAACAGCAGTAATGGCGACATATGGGAGTAATTAAATTATTAATAACACTTTCTAACGTGAATTGTGAGTCGTGAGTTGTCAGGCGTGAATGGTGAATGGTATCCATATTCACGAATTGCGCCTGACGACTCACGATTAAATCGCTTAAATCATAATTCAGCAAGCATAACGCAAACTAATATGAAAAGTAGTAAAAATATTTCACCTATTTTGCCATCTGTAAAACAGTTTTATGCAATTGAACAGTATCGCCGTTTTTTGCGGCTCGAAAAGTGGAGCCAACAGCTTGTATGAGCAACATGCGTATGCATTGGGCAAAATAATGGCGGAGAGAAAAATCGTTTTGGTATACGGCGGTGGAAACAAAGGGTTGATGGGTGCCATAGCCAATGCGGCAATGGACAATGGGGGAGAAGTGATAGGGGTGATACCCAAACTCTTACTGGCATGGGAACACCAGCATGAAGGCATTACTGATCTGCGTGTGGTGGAAGATATGCACGTAAGAAAAAAAATGATCTATGAGCTGTGCGATGCAGCCATCGTATTACCAGGTGGAAATGGAACACTTGACGAATTATTTGAAATGCTAACCTGGAACACATTGAACATCCACAATAAAAAAATCGTATTGTTGAATTCGGGCGGGTTTTACGACCACATGGTGGAACATATCAAAACCATGTCGGAACAGGGCTTTTTATACAATGACTGGAAGGAGCGATTGATCGTTTGCGATGATCCTGAATCGGCTATTGCTTCCCTGGTTTAAGGTAAATACCAAAACCTGCCCTGAATACCGGTAATGGGTCATTATACTGATCGCGGTAAGGAGAATTTCTGTTTTGCAATACATCTATCATCAAAGTAACATACGAATAATGGCTGTTGAGAACCCTTGTTCCATAACCTACACCTATTAATAAACTTCCTGCATTGTAATTATAATTACCGGTTTGATTGGTTAATACATCTTTTTGTGAAGAACTGATCCAGTTAAATTCCGGCTGAACCTGTATATGCAGAAAACTTACCGGCCAGATCCGTAAAAAAGTTCCGCCACCATAATTGAAATTCCGAAGGCGGATACTGCTGAATTCAGAAGCATTTTGAGAAAAGTAATTAATGTTGAGTGCCACGCCTGCATCGAGCCACTTAGTAATACTGTAACCGATTTCAGGATTCAGACCAAGGTTGAAAGAGCGGTTGGCGAGACCGAGGTTAAGGCTCGATCCTAAAAAAATATTTTCTTTTTTGAACTTTCCTTTTCGCTCATCAATATCATTTTGCTGTGCAAAACTGCTGACGGAAACAGCTAACAGGATAACGGCGATAAGGGTTCTCAGTTTCTTCATGGTCAACATTTACTACAAACGTAGTTATTTAATAAGGTCGAAAATTTTTCCGACATTTAAAATATTGTTAGGATCGAAGGCTTTTTTGATCTCCCGCATCAAACGAAGGTTGGCTTCTTTAAAAACAGTATCCAGGTAAGGTTTCTGTATCAATCCGATTCCATGTTCGCCGCTGATGGTGCCACCCAATTGTTTTACAAGGATGAATAAAGCGGTAAGTGCCTCGGTCATTTCTTTACTGCCATGGCTGTTTTTAATGGTGGGGTGGTTAATGCGGATATGCAGGTTGCCATCCCCGGCATGGCCATAACATACGGCAGCGAAGCCATGTTTTTTGCCCAATGCTTTTACACCCCTTATTAATGCGGGCAATTCTGCTCTTGGTACAACGGTATCTTCTTCAATGGTGTAGCCGCTGGTTTTAGCTGCTTCCGCAACACGGCGGCGGAGTTTCCACAATTCGGCTTTCTGCTGGGCATCATCAGCAAAGAAAATTTCACCGGCTTCAAATTGCGTAAGCAGTTCTGCGATGGCCTCCATATCGCTCATCAGCACATCCATATTGTTGCCGTCTACTTCAATGATGAGATGAGCAGCAATATCATCGTTAACAGGTACGGCACTGCTTTCCACCATTTTACTTACGATTTTCAATGCATCTATTTCAACCAGTTCCAATGCACTGGGCACAAAGCCTGCACGGAATATAGCACTTACTGCTTCACTGGCTTTTTCAAGCGAAGCAAAAGGTACCAGCATCAACAGGTCGTATTTTGGAAGCGGTATCAATTTCAAAACAATCTTGGTAACAATACCCAATGTGCCTTCGCTGCCAACAATCAATTGTGTAAGGTTATAACCGGTGGAGTTTTTTAAAACATTGGCACCTGTCCAGATTATCTCGCCCGAAGGTAAAACCACTTCCAGGTTCAACACATAATCCCTCACAACACCATACTTAACAGCTTTTGGGCCGCCGCTGTTCTCGGCAATATTACCACCGATAAAACAACTGCCTCTGCTGCTGGGATCGGGTGGATAAAATAAACCTTTTTCTTTCACTGCATTTTGCAATACTTCGGTAATGACGCCGGGTTCGGTGGTTACCTGCAGGTTGCGTTCATCAATTTCCAGAATTTGATTCATCCGTTCACTCGAAATTAAAACGCCACCCAAGTGTGGCAAGGCACCGCCACTCAATCCTGTTCCCGCACCCCTTGGGGTTACAGGCAGCCTATCTGCATTACATATTTTCAGAATGGCAGAAATATCTTCGGCTGATCGGGGCTTCAACACAACTTCGGGCAGGAACACCAATTGCTCAGTCTCATCATGACCATAGTGCTGTAAGCTTTCTTCATCAGCCAATACATACTGTTGCCCGAGGATTTTTTTGAATAAAGAAATATGTTCCGGGGTAATCAAACCCTTAACGGAAACTGCCTGCATACAAGTAAATTTCAGTAAAAATAACAGCTTGTACGGAGATGTATGCCTTTAAGCCTGTATTTGAGGCATTTTTTTTATAAATCATTCAAGAGAAGTTACTTGTATGCGGTTGACTTTTGAAAAGGGCATCATTTTTTTTGAAATTCTATAATAATGCCCCACATTGTTTAATAACCTCTAAAGTGTAAGGGGTACACATAAAACCGGCTGAAACAGGGAATCTGCTATTTTTGTTCTTCTAACTAACGTTTGTTCGTATATGATTGCTCCTACTATGATGATATCAAAAAAGAAATTATTGGCCTTAGGCTTATCGGCAAACAACGGCGTTCATTACCAGTTATCGCCTGAAGAACTTGTTGAACAAACCATTCTAAGCGGTGAGGGTGTGCGGAACAATACCGGTGCCTTATGTATTCGCACGGGTGAGTTTACCGGTCGCAGTCCGAAAGACAAATTTATTGTGAAAGATTCGGTTACTGAAAACTCGGTTGACTGGAACAATTTCAATATCCCGATTGAAGAAAAATATTTCCACCAGTTACAAAAGAAAATGCTGGACTATCTCGGACAGAAAGAAGAAATATGGATTCGTGATGCGTATGCTTGTGCCGATCCAACTTATCGTTTGAATATCCGTGTAATTAATGAAAACCCATGGAGTAATTTATTTGCTTATAATATGTTTCTCCGTCCTGCTGAATCCGAGCTGGAAAATTTTGAACCCGACTGGCATATTATCCAGGCACCTGGTTTTAAAGCCGATCCGGCAGTTGATGGTACACGCCAACACAATTTTGCCCTGATCTCATTTACACATAAAACTATTTTGATCGGCGGCACAGGGTATACCGGTGAAATGAAGAAGGGTATATTCAGCGTACTCAATTATATCCTGCCACACGATAAACAGGTGCTTAGCATGCATTGCAGTGCCAATATGGGTTGTGATGGTGATGTAGCTGTATTTTTTGGATTGAGCGGTACCGGTAAAACAACCCTAAGTGCAGATCCCAACCGTAAATTAATTGGTGATGATGAACATGGCTGGACAGATACATCGGTATTTAATTTTGAAGGTGGCTGTTACGCAAAAACCATTGACCTGAGTGAAGATAGAGAACCGGAAATTTTTCATGCGATACGTCCCGGTGCATTGGTTGAGAATATTGAATTTTTTCAGGGCAATCACCAGATAGATTTCAGCAGTAAAGCGATTACTGAAAATACACGCGTGAGTTATCCGTTGGATTTTATCAGCAATGCGATGGAACCAAGTATTGGTGGCCTGCCTAAAAATATTTTCTTTTTAACCTGCGATGCATACGGGGTATTGCCGCCGATAAGTAAATTAACGCCAGGGCAGGCCATGTATCAATTCATCAGTGGTTATACAGCAAAAGTGGCAGGAACCGAGGCCGGAGTTACAGAACCCAAATCTACTTTCAGTGCTTGTTTTGGTGCTCCTTTTATGCCCCTGCATCCCGGTAAATATGCAGAAATGCTGGGTGAAAAAATGAAGAAACATGCAGTAAATGTCTGGATGATCAATACCGGCTGGAGCGGTGGCCCTTATGGTATCGGCAGCAGGATGAAATTAAGCTATACCCGGGCTTCGATCACCGCCGTCTTGAAAGGTGAACTGGACGGGGCAGAATATAAGTCACACCCGGTTTTTGGGATGCTGATACCTACCGCTTGTCCTGGTATTCCCACAGAAATTTTAAACCCACGCAGCACTTGGGCCGATACTGCTGCCTATGATGCGAAGTCAAAAGACCTCGCTATCCAATTCGTAAAGAATTTTGAAAAATACGCCTCCGGCGTAAATAAAGAAATTCTTCAGGCCGCACCCAAAATCTAACTGCTCTTATTTGTTCCACCCTTCAAAACAGGTGGGGCGCAACTTGGTCTCTTCGATTGCTTTGTTTATTACAGTTAACCCCACTTGTATTAGGTGGGGTTTTTTGTTGTGAAATATCGAATATTAAGCAAATGATTTTACATGTTTACGTAAGCAGAAATTATTGAATGCGCTTACTCATATCTGCCATATCATGTATTGTATCGGCCAATATATTTGCCTCTAAGGTACTTTGGGTTATTTCTCTACTCGCTATATACTATTGAAACTCTGCCACATCAAAGAATAATCACCATTTAAGTTAATCAACTCTGAATGGGTTCCCTGTTCTATTAATTTGCCTTCTTTTAATACTAAAATAGCATCGGCATTTTTTATGGTACTCAGCCTGTGTGCAATAATGATGATGGTTTTACCCTGCTGTTTAAATTGTTCTAATGTAGCCTGTACTTTTTGTTCGCTGGTTGGATCTAAAGATGAAGTGGCTTCATCTAAAATTAAAATTTCAGGATTACGATACAATGCCCTTGCAATGGCAATCCGCTGGCGTTGACCACCTGATAAATTGATGCCCTGCTCATTCAAAACCGTGTGATAGGTAGCCGGCATTTTTTCTACAAAATCATTAATCCCCAACATTTGAGAAAGCCCTAATATTTTTTGCATATCCGGTTCAAAATCACCAATTGCAATATTCTCTATAATGGTTCCTGCAAACAGGTCAATATTTTGCGGAACTACCGAAACCATTTGCCGTAAACTTTTGTGACTGATATATTGCAGATCAAACCCACCAATGCTGATACTACCCTCCTGCAATGGATAAAGATTTTGTAATAAGGAAAGTAGTGTTGATTTGCCACTGCCACTTTCTCCAACGATTGCTGTCGTTTTATTTTTTGTGATATTGACCGTCACTCCATCAAATACTGTTACCCTTGTACCATACCTGAAATGAACATTGTGAAATATAATATCACCCACCAGTTCCGGAGTAAGTATTATTTTATTTTCGTTGGACGATTCGGTTTCCAGGTCAATGATTTCAAACAGCCGGTCAGCCGCAATTAGTGCATCCTGTATGTTTTTATTCGTACTAAGCAATGAAGCCGCAGGTGCTGTAAAATAACCTGTTAAAGCATAGAAGGAGAGGAGCTCGCCCGGTGTAAGGTCGCGGTTGATAACAAAATAACTTCCTGCCCAAAGAATAATAATGGTAAACAGGTGTGTGATAAAATCGGATGAAGTAGCCAGGTATAAACCTTTTATACTGCTTTTATAAATACTCTGCAGCAAAGCGATGAATTTATTTTCAGTTTTGATATTAGCGTATGCTTCCAATCCGAACCGCTTAATGGTTCCGGCAGCGTTCAGGCTTTCTACCAGTTGTGTTTCCAGTTCTGCGCTGTTTTCCATTAATGTTCGCTGCCACTTTTTATTAAAATGGTTGCTTAGCCAGTATAACAATACATAAACAGGAATGATGGTGAGCATAATCATGGCCAGTTTCCAGTAGTATAAAAACATGAGCCCGATAGAGAAAATAACAATCAATATGTTAACGAGAATGTTTAATCCCACTTCATTAATAAACATGCGGATTTTAACCGCATCATTTACGCGGCTGATAATTTCTCCAACACGCATCGTATCAAAAAAACGCTGAGGTAATTGTAATAAATGCTTGTAATAGCCCAGTATCAATTTGGCATCAATTTGTTGGCCGGTTTGCAACCCGATAATAGTTTTGAATGTTCCGATATAAGATTGAAAAATTAATATAAATATCATCCCAATACTTAATAAGTTTAATAAACGGGTATTGCCATCCACCAATACAAAGTCTATGATTTTTTGCATATACATTGAAGATGACAGGCCAAGTATTGTATATACCACAGCCCCAGTAAGTGCCTGGAGCATAACTCCACTATGCGGTTTTATTAATTGCCAAAACCTTGTGTAATTGGATATCTTTTCGTTACCTGTAGTAAAAGCTTCCTCTGGTAATAGCAATATGATCACGCCTGTCCATTCTTTTATAAAATCTGTTACCTTTTTTTTGTGTACCGCCCCGTCAGACGGATCCATTATACTGATATGTTTTTTGGTAACCTTATACAAAACCACAAAATGGTGTAACCCATTTTTTACGATTACGTGCGCAATAGCAGGTAAAGGAATTTTTGATAAACTTTCTAAAGGGCCTTTGGCAGCTTTTGCCTGGAAGCCCAGCCGTTCTGCCGCTTCAATCAGGCCCAGCACATTTGTACCGCGTTTATCGGTGCCTGCATATTGGCGTATGCGACTTACAGGTAAACGCAGGCGGTAATGCGCGGCAATAGAGGCCAAACAAGCCGCACCACAATCTGTGATATCGCGTTGTTTTATTTTTACAGCCTTGCTCAAGGAGAAACGGTTAGGGTCTTAGGTGGGGCATTCGGGTTTAGCCAATCATCTAATTTATCAGATACTAATTGCCAAAGGCTGCGACGGGTAACCACAAAGCTTGCCTGGAAACCAAGCCCTTTTTTTAACTGCCCCGTGAAACCGTTTTTCAGGTGTAGTTGATTGCTGTCGAAACTACATCGGATTTTAAAAACCGGTTTATTGTCTATGGCAGTAAAATCATTGTCAATGCTGATGATCTTTCCGGTGAGTACGCCAAAATAATTATAGTTGAATGCTTCAAGTTGGTAACAGGCTGACTACCCTTTTTTTAACAGGCCAATATCTTTTGTAGGCACATAACACTCACCAATGATGGCTTCCTCCGGAGAGATATTGCACAAGATTTCAGTAGCCTGTAATAATCCCCCTGCATACCGGGTATTTATGCCTTGAATGATACCGGATACAGGTGCTTTTACTTCATAGTAACCGGCATCAGCATTTACCTGCTGCATTTGTTGTTGGTATTGTGAAAGTGCTAAGCGGTATTTTGAAAGGTCCTGCTGCCAGGTACTTAATTGTTCCTGGGTAAAAGCATTATATAAGGATTGGATTTTTTCCTGGTTAATCTGGATATCAAAAAACTCTTTGGGACTGATAACCTTCTCTTTTGCTAATGAAGTATTCATCTCCAGTTCCTTATTCGCTTTTTTGAGTGAAGCTTCCTGGTCTGTTTTCTGGTTTATAAACCGGCCAGCCTGTTCTTTATAAAGTGACGAATGTAATTGCTCAATTATTTCAGGCAAAATAACCTTCTCCGCCGTGAGTAAGTTAAGATCATGAATAAACTCTATGCGTTGTGTAATTTCAAATTGGGTTAATATTCTTTTGCCTTGAGAGGTAAGGTCTTTGATACGTAGAATGACTGCACCTTTTGCTACCCTGTCGCCTTCCTTATATAAAAGTGAATCAATAATGCCGGAGATAACAGATTTTACTTCTGTACGCTCGCTGATTGGCCGTGTGATGCCTGATGCTTTAATGGAAATATCTGCATAAACAAAAGGCAGGCAGGATAAGGCAGAAATGATTCCGAATAACAGTATTAAATAAAGAGAATAGCCGCCCCGCTTTATTTTCGGAATGTATTGTAAGGTTGTCTCCTGTATTAATGCAAATGGATAAAGCATACTAACCAATAAAGCCTGTAACTAAATAATGGTAACAGCGCAATGTTAGTAAATGTGTCACTTATTTGCCATGTAGAAATGACCCGTTTAAACACCGGATTTTGGTTGGGTGTTTATACTTTTTTGCCAGAGCGGGCAAAAAAAAAGACAGAGAAACATCGAATATGGCAGTACGCTTTACTTCAACATTCGATATTCAACAGCGGTTATTAAAACAATCCGAATAAAGTACCATCCACTTTACTAATGATATCGCCAAAATGTTCTTCATTTTCGGCAAATTTGTTTTTATCACAATCAATTATTAATAGCGGGCCTTCTTTGTAGCTTTCGATCCATTTGTTATAATGTTCATTCAGACGCTTCAAATAATCGAGGCGTATGTTTTCTTCATATTCCCTTCCGCGCTTCTGTATTTGCGATACTAACGTGGGTACCGATGCTTTCAGGTAAATAAGCAAGTCGGGTGGTTGCACCATTGTTTTTAATGTCTGAAAAAAAAGGAAGTAATTATCAAAATCACGTTTGCTCATCAACCCCATTTCATGAAGGTTAGGGGCAAAAATATTTGCATCTTCATATATGGTCCTGTCCTGTATAACCGTTTCTGTTCCGTGGTGTATATCTAATAACTGGTTAAGGCGGCTATTCAGGAAATATATCTGCAGGTTGAAACTCCAGCGTGGCATATCCTCGTAAAAATCCATCAGGTAAGGATTGCGGTCCACATCTTCAAACTGTGGTATCCATTTGTAATGCTTACTCAGCATTTCTGTCAAAGTGGTTTTCCCGGCCCCGATATTACCGGCTACTGCTACGTGTTTTGGTTTCTTTGCTTTTGCCATAAAAATGAAAGTACGAAATACGAGGTACGAAGTACGAAGAGGGGGTATCTTTTTTTTAGACGATAATCCATTGACCACAGTCAATAGTTGTTTCATCTGTTTTTTCCATATACTTATGGCCTATCGTCTCTGAACAATTACATATAATTCATCCCGATGGCTGAACGCACCAGTTTCAACGTTTCAGAGGCGTTGGCCCGGGCCTTATCGGCACCCTGCCGGATGATCTTGCCCAATAAATCCTTATTATTTTGAATATCAGCAGCTTTTTCCCTGATGGGCTGTATAAAAAGGGCCATATCTTCTGCCAATTGTTTCTTCATATCACCGTAGCGGATAATGCAATTCCCGGTACTGCTGGCATTAAAATCTTCTTCGAATTTTTGCACGGTATCCGGAGAACTTACCAGGCGCATTAGGGTGAATAAGTTTTCTATATAATCCGG